>NZ_CP011477.1:2445000-2717500 GCF_001010805.1 Spongiibacter sp. IMCC21906
ACAATAAAACCAGTGCCCCTACCAACCGTTGCCGCATCATTACTGTTGTCCTCCAGCAAAACTCTGCTCGTCCATTACAGCCACTATTTCAGCAACCGTAAAGAAAGAGCCAAAAACCAGTATTTCATCTTCTGCACGGGTGCTGGCAACAACCTCTGCTAGCGCCTGCCCGGCACTGTTGTGCAAGCGATACTGCCGCCCCAAACCCTGCAACACATCGCCGATCGTTGCCGCGGCCATAGCCCGGGGCGTGGAATGCAGTTGCAGTATATGCCATTGGTCTATGGCGGAGTCACACATAGACAGCATTTCATCCACCGCCTTATCGCTTAACGCCGAAAAAATAGCGACTCGCCGCTGGCCGTTATCTAAGACTGGCAAGGTCGCCAGCATCGCCCGCAGCGCAGCGGGATTGTGGGCAACGTTCAAACGGACCTTGCGCTGCCGATAAAGGCGACTTTCGCCCCGCCCAATCATAGAGACGTTTTGCAGACCTTGCCGTATCGCGGACTCATCAACCACTAAAGCGAGTTGGGACAAGGCTTGCAGCACTGTTGCTGCATTGTCCAGCAACACCGCCGGGAGAGGAAGGTCGCGGTAAGATTTGCGCTCGCTCTGCTGCCCCCTTCCCCACCAGTGCCAGGAGGTAGCCTCTCGGCTAAAGCCAAAGTCGATATCTCGGCACAGCAATCCTGCTTTTATTTCTTGAGCATGGTCCACGACGCTGTCCACTCGCAGGGGGTCACCCATGACGGCAGGCTTTGTCGCACGGAAAATACCGGCTTTTTCCCGGCCAATCTGTTCTCGGGTGGTGCCCAACCAGGCTTGATGGTCCAAATCGACTGAACTGACAATAGCAACGTCAGGGTCAATAATATTGACCGCGTCTAATCGTCCCCCTAGTCCCACCTCTAAAATCAGCACATCTAACTCGGCCTGCTGAAACAGCCATAATGCGGCTAAGGTGCCAAATTCAAAATAGCTTAAAGGCGTGCCCCCTCGAGCTTGATTAACCGCGCTAAACGCCCGGCATAAATCGGCATTACCGGCTTGCTGGCCATCCAGGCAAACACGCTCGTTGTAACGCAATAAGTGGGGAGAAGTATAGGCGCCGCAGCGATAGCCAGCCGCCGTTAAAATAGAAGAGAGAAGCGCAACACAGGAACCCTTGCCATTGGTCCCCGCAACACTAATAACAGGAATATCAAAACGGATGGCCAGAGCCGCTGCCACAGACGCGGCTCTCTCCAAGCCCAACTCAATTTCTTGCGGATGCTGCTGCTCAATCCAATGCAGCCACTCATCAAGGGTGGAGAAAGCCATCAGCCCTAAATTACTGTTGATAAAAGGTCATATTGCCCAGCAGACGAGACAGCGTGTCGCGCATGTCTTTACGATGCACAATCATGTCAATGGCACCGTGGGCCAGCAAAAACTCACTACGCTGGAAGCCAGGTGGCAATTTTTGACGGATGGTTTGCTCAATAATATTCGGGCCAGCAAACCCGGCGCGAGCACCCGGCTCAGCAACATTGATATCACCCAGCAGAGCCAAACTGGCAGAAACCCCACCGTAAATAGGATCGGTCATCACCGAGATATACGGAATGCCATTTTGCTT
Organism: Spongiibacter sp. IMCC21906; assembly: GCF_001010805.1. NCBI lineage: Bacteria > Pseudomonadati > Pseudomonadota > Gammaproteobacteria > Cellvibrionales > Spongiibacteraceae > Spongiibacter > Spongiibacter sp. IMCC21906. Next base: position 2,446,622 of record NZ_CP011477.1, read on the forward strand.
GAGGCGTTCAAGCACGGCGCTGGTTTTGGCCATTTGCATGAGTGAAATTAGCGCTTCCTGCATTCGGGCACCGCCTGAAGCAGAGAAACACACCAGCGGACGGCGCTCTTTTAAGGCGACATTAGCTGCTTGGGCAAACTTCTCCCCCACGGCCGAGCCCATAGAACCGCCGTGGAAGTTAAATTCAAATGCGACAACAACAACGGGGACTTCTTTAACTTCACCTTTGAAAGCCAGCAACGCATCTTTTTCGCCAGTACTTTTTTGCGCGGCGCTGAGACGATCTTTGTATTTCTTTTTGTCTTTAAATTTCAAGCGATCAACCGGCTCGATATCGGTCAGAATTTCTTCTCGGCTGGACTCATCAAGAAACAGAGCAACACGGCGACGGGCCCCCACGCGCATATGGTGATCGCACTTGGGGCAGACTTCCAGATTGCTTTCCAGCTCGGGCCGATAAAGCACAGCGTCACATTTAACACATTTTTTCCACAAACCTTCTGGGACAACACCGCGTTTGTCCCGTCCCTCTTCTGGTTCTGTTCGCCGCACCCCTGATGGCAGAATCTTATCGACCCAACTCATATTTTCTTCCTGTCTTTTATGGTTCTACATTTTGCTACGACTGTATATTCAAGGCCTTAAAAGGCCTCACGCATCCCAACACCGTTTGCTAGGATGACTGGCTACTCACCATATCCACCGCCTCGCGGATTTCAGCAATCAACGCCGCTGCGCTTTCAACTGCGGGCACAGTATCCTGAGAAGCTTGCGCCTTGGCAAGCCGCTCAATTAACGCACTACCCACAACAACACCTTCGCATAAAGGTGCCAAAGCAGCGGCAGATTTACCGTCTTTTATACCAAAGCCCACGGTAACCGGCAGTGTAGTATGCCGCTTAATCACCTCAAGCTGTCTAGCAACCGCCTCTGTATCCAGATTCCCTGCACCCGTTACGCCTTTTAAGGACACGCAGTACAGATAACCCGTTGCCAGCGAGACAATTTTCTTAACCCGGTCTTCGCTCGTGGTTGGTGCCAACAGAAAAATAGTGTCAATTCCATTGTCACGCAAAACATCAACTTGCTCGGCAGCCTCTTCCGGCGGAAGGTCGACAGTCAACAGGCCATCCACGCCTGCCGCACTGGCGCGCTCGGCAAACACCTTAAAGCCCATGCGCTCAACCGGGTTAGCATAACCCATCAATACCACCGGCGTATTGGAATCTTGCTGCCGAAACTCACGGACCATTTCCAGCACCATGGTCAAGGAAACTTTATTCTCCAGCGCTCGCTCGTGAGCCAGCTGAATAGTTGGGCCTTCGGCCATAGGGTCCGAGAACGGCACGCCCAACTCGAGAATATCCGCGCCTTGTTTTACCAGCTCGTGCATCAACGGCACCGTGGTATCCAACGCCGGATCACCGGCAACAATATACGGCACCAGTGCTTTACGACTGCGGGCAGCCAGCTCCGCAAATACAGCGTTTAAACGGCTCAACAATCCGCTCCTTTAATCAATGCCAATGCCGTCGAGTGTCGCGACGGTATGAATGTCTTTGTCCCCACGACCAGAGAGATTGATCACAATACTCTGCTCAGGGCTCATTGTTTTTGCTAGTTTTTCGGCGTAAGCCACCGCATGACTGGATTCCAAGGCGGGCATAATGCCTTCAACCAGCGTTAACTTGCGGAAAGCAGCGAGGGCTTCATCGTCGTTAATGGCAACGTAGTTAACCCGGCCAATATCTTTTAACCAAGAATGCTCAGGCCCCACACCGGGGTAATCTAAACCTGCAGAGACCGAATGGGTATGCATGATTTGACCCGCGGCGTCCTGCATTAAATACGTGCGGTTACCGTGGAGAATGCCGGGAATACCATCACTTAAAGGCGCGGCATGTTCACCCGTTTGCACACCGTGGCCACCGGCTTCAACGCCGTACATTGCCACGCCGTCATCGCCTAAAAAGGGGTGGAACAAGCCAATGGCATTAGAGCCACCGCCAACACAAGCCACCAGCGCATCGGGAAGTTTGCCGGTTTGATCCAAACACTGGGCGCGCGCTTCGCGGCCAATCACCGACTGAAACTCCCGAACCAGTTTGGGGTAAGGGTGTGGACCTGCTGCCGTGCCGATTATATAAAAAGTGTCGTCGACATTGCTGACCCAATCACGCATCGCCTCGTTCATGGCGTCTTTCAGGGTTTTGGTGCCAGACTTAACCGATACAACATGGGCACCCAGCAATTTCATGCGATATACATTCAACGCTTGGCGACGAATATCTTCTTCGCCCATAAATACATGGCATTCCATACCCAAGCGGGCCGCTACCGTCGCAGAGGCAACGCCATGTTGGCCGGCACCTGTTTCCGCAATAATACGGTTTTTCCCCATGTATTTAGCCAGCAATGCTTGGCCAATGGTGTTATTTACCTTGTGAGCCCCCGTGTGGTTGAGATCTTCACGCTTCAGGTAAATCTGCGCACCGCCCACTTCGCTAGACCAGCGCTTGGCATGGTACAGCGGCGAGGGACGCCCCACGTAATGGGCTAAATCCAGATCGAATTCTTGCTGAAAGCTGGGTTCTTTGCGCAGTCTTTCAAAGGCTTCAGACAATTCGTCGAGGGCAAACATCAGCGTTTCTGAAACGAAACGGCCACCATAAGGGCCAAAATGGCCAGTATTGTCTGGAAATTGACTGAAATCGGTTTTAATAGCTTGGTTACTCACTACTCGTTGACTCCTGTAAGTCAGCTCGCGCAACGGCGGCTAAAAAGTCTATCAAGGCTTGCTGACATTTTATGCCGGGGCCGCTTTCTACACCGCCACTCACATCCACAGCCCAGGGTTGAACCTCTGTGATAGCGGCTTGAATATTGTCCGGCCGCAAACCACCAGCCAACACCAGCGGCAGTGCTAATTCACCTGGAATCCGCTGCCAGTTAAACACTTCACCCGTACCGCCCGGCACGCCTGGTCGATAGCTGTCCAGCAATAAGCCACAAGCTTGGTGATGCTGCTGAGCAAATGCGACAACATCAACCTCGTCTTTCATTCTCAAGGCTTTCAGGTACGGTCGACCAAACTGCTGACAATAATCCGGCGACTCGCTACCGTGAAATTGCAAAATATCTAAGGGGCATTGTGCCAGCACTTGCCTGACAACATCGGGATTTGCGTCGACAAACAAGCCCACCGTGCTCACAAAAGCAGGCAACGCGGAGATGATGTCTGCAACCTGCTCTGCCGTGACAGCTCGAGGACTTTTTTCGTAAAACACAAACCCCAAGGCATCGGCACCCGCCGCCACCGCTGCCAAAGCATCGGAGACTTGGGTAATACCGCAAATTTTTACGCGGGTTCTTTGCACTTGGATGTGAAGACCTGTCATTCGTGGGAGCGAATAATAGCAAATTCAACAGCTTGCTGTCTGTAGATCCGGGAACTAAGGACGGAGAAATTCCGTGTTCACAAACACCGGCCCCGGCCGATTTTGCGGCAAGTTGAAGTGCGCGGGATAACTCACGTCAACGAGATACAAGCCATAGGGCTTGGCAGTAACGCCGCCTTGGGTACGATCCCGACTGGCCAGCACCTGCGCCGTCCAGCCCGCAGGCTGTTCACCACGTCCAACCGCAATCAAAACACCGGCGATATTACGTACCATATGGTGCAAAAAGGCATTGCCCTGAATATCCAGAACAATAAAGTCCTGCCAGCGCCGTACTTCGGCAAAATGAATATTGCGCATCGGTGAATGGGATTGACAGGACGACGCCCGAAAGCCACTAAAGTCTTGTTCGCCCAACAATACCTGGGCCTCGCGGTGCATTAATTCTGCATCTAAGGGCACATCAACGTGGGTCACCAAACCGGCAAGGTGGGCAGTTGGCTGCTGACGGTTCAAAATAATATAGCGGTAACGTCTGGCCGTGGCTGAAAACCGGGCGTGAAATTCATCGGTCACCGGCTCCGCCCACTTCACCACAATATCGCTGGGCATTTGTGAGTTACAGCCTGTCACCCAGGCTTTACGAGAACGCATCGCTGGAGCATCAAAGTGCACCACCTGATGTGCCGCATGCACTCTGGCGTCGGTTCTGCCTGCGCAAATTACGGTGACGTCTTTGGCTGCAATTTTGCTCAGGGCTTTTTCCAGCTGCTCTTGAACACTGGGCATACTAGGTTTGCTTTGGCGCTGCCAACCCCGGTAATTTTGACCTTGGTATTCCAAGCCCAAAGCAATGCGCCCCTCCGGTAGAGGGGCGCTATCGATACGCAGAAAAGCGTCTTTTGAGTCGGGAAGCTGGGGCATTTACAACTGTTCTAATAACAATAAAGCTTCTTTCTTTTGCTGTTCATTGCCCTCGGCAATGACCTCATCAAGAATATCTTTGGCACCGTCATTGTCACCCATGTCCACATAGGCTTGAGCCAAGCCCAGCTTGGTACTGACATGGTCGTCATCATCTAACAAGAAGCTATCATTATCAGACTCGTTCAGGTCTGCATCAAACTCATCAAACACGATATCTTGCAGATCTATGCCATCTTCCAGCGCATCGGTTTGCTCAGCCTCAGCTGCTTCGCTGACATGCTCTTCTGACTCTCCTTTTAAACTCTCTTGATCAGCCTCGCTTGAATCCTGCTCCTGAACAGACTCTTCCGGAGCGGAGGGCTCTAAATCAGCATCAAAAGAAAGCTCACTATCGTCTTCCAAAGAGAGATCAAACTCTTCGCCAGCATCCAATGCCTCATTTGCTTCAGAATCAGAAAGCTCAAACTCAACACTATTGTCTAAACCCGATGCTATAGCGCTGTTGTCCAAATCCGCCGTTTCGCCAACAGGGTCAGGGGTGGTAGCCAAGTCAAACTCGCTGGCACTGCGCTCTAGACTCAATTCTCCGTCGGCTTCGGCATCGGCCTCTGCCAGAAGATGATTTACGCTGCCATGGCCCTCTTCATCGTCTTTCTCGCCTTCAAACTCAGGCAGCAAATCGTCAGAGCTCGACAGCTCATCCAATGCCGAAGTGGTATTCTCTTCACTACTGGAGTCAAAGGTGTCATCAAGGTCGAAATCTAACTCGCCATCAACATCTGCTAGCGGTGCGGCTTCTTCCAGAGAAACATTCTCTAAAGTCGAATCATCATCAAAATCAAAATCCAGTGCAGCCAGGTCATCATCCAAGGACGCCAACTGATCGGCTTCGTTGTTGACGCTGTCGGACCCCGCAGCTGCATCGCTTTCAGTATTTTCGTCCACAATGGCTTCTGGTGCAGATTCATTCAATGCCGCAATTTCATCTGCCGACAACTCAGCACTTGGCTCAGCCGAAACGGCTTGATCTGACGGCGCCTCATCAATATCTAAAGGCTCGTTGTTTAAAGAGGCTGCATCAAAGTCCAGCGAAAATTCATCCTCACTGGCCGATCCAGGAGAATTAAAGTCATCGTTTTTTAATGACGCCTCATCCCGCTCAGAAGCTGGATCTTCTTTTGTGCCTTCATTAAACGTGTCTTCATCAAATTCGAAATCAAATATATCTTCGTCATCTAGCTTTGCTGCCGCCACGTTGTTTGTATTATCAGCGCCTTCAATATTTTCAAATTCAACACTGGCATCAGCGCTATCTGCTGGCGCAGTATCGACAACGCCACTGTCGGCAGTGCTATCAAATGGTGAGTCCGAACTACCAGTGTCACGCAGCCAATCACTGACGCCCTCTGTTGCAGACATAGACTCTTTAACACGGGCTATCGCATCCGTATCACCTAAGGCTTGAAGTTCTGCATAAGCTGTTTCAAAACCGCTGCGATTGTGGGTATCCAAATACACATCAATCAATTTAAGTCGCAGTTCGCTGTTCTCAGGGTCTTGAGCAATCGCATTCTTTAGTAGTGCTGCGGCTTGGTCATAGCGGCCATAGGCAGCGTAAATATCCGCCTCTGCTGCCGCATCGCCCATTTGTGGTTGAACGGCGTTCTCACTGACGCCATCATCTTGCAGCTCAGCGGTGATATCGCTTTCGCTTACTTCTTTATTATCTTCTTCGCTTACAGCTTCAGCACTTTGTTGATCGTCATCTTCAACACGGCCCTTCTGCTCTTCTTCAGCAAAATCCAAGTCGGCCACGGCAGCAAAGACGTCTTCCGGATTCTCACCCTCTAAAGACAGTTCCTGCTCATCTACGAGGTCAAAATCAGTTTGTTCGCTGCCAATATCCGCAAAAGCAGCGGGGGTGATTTCTGGCGTTACCTCATTGTCAAAATCTGAAAGATCTTCGTCTTGTTCCCGCTGATTCGCTCGTTGCTTTAACCACAATACAAGCAAGGCCAACAATGCGAGAATCCCACCCAGCAACCACAGCAAACGCTGCTTGTACCAGGATTGTTGCGTGGTATTGGATGTTGAATTATCGGCTTGCGACGCGGTTGAAGGCGCTGCAGGCTCCTCGGCCATGTCCGAGCTTTGCTCGTCCACACCGTTTTCGGCACCCTTTGACGCCTCTGTAGACTCTGGGGCAGACGCCCCATCCTCTGCTGCTTCATTGTCGCCGGTCATCGCCAATTGGCTGTTTGCTTGTGCCTCGTTTGCTTCAGCCTTGCTAAGCTGTTGCTCAAGCATCTGTGCTTCTGATTTAGCACTGGCATCGGTAGAGGGTTCACCGGACTGCAACGCTGCAAGCTGGTCATTCTTTAATTGCACCAAAGATTTCAGGGCGGCAATCTGTTGCTCCATGGCCTGAGCTCTTTGCACCATCGCTGAGTTTTCAAGGCGGGATTTTTCAGCCTCTTCTTCAGCGGCCTGCAAACGCTCTTTTAGTTGCGCACTGTCGCCATCGGCACTGCCACTATCACCGGCGCTGGCAATCGAAAACTTGGCATCATTCGTACTATTGTTGTCAGCCGCCGCTTGACGGCTCCCTCCGGTAAGCTGGGGGGCAGTCGCTGACGATGTCGTAGAATTACTGTCAGAAGAAGGACTGCCAGCAGAGCTACCCGCACGCCAAGCTTCATCCTGTCGCTTTAATTCTTGCAAGGCATTTCTATGGGATACGGCTTTGACTTCCGCCTCACTGGGTAACGCCAACACATAACCAGATTTTATGCGGTTGACATTATTAGCAATAAACGCCTCAGGATTTTTTTCAAGCAAAGCCAGCATGGTTTGCTGAGTCGTCACATAGGGGCTGGGTTTAAAGCGGCTAGCCAACTTCCACATGGTGTCTTGATGTTGAACCCGGTAGCTTGACGGTGCCGAAGACTCGGGCAAAGATGCTTGCATATCCTTGGCCCGAGGAGCGACATCCGCAGGCCCCGTCGCGGCGGATTCTGCCGCTACAGGCTCAGGGCGAGTATTGCGCATTACCGGGCCAGAGCTAGAGGGCTCAACCGCATTAGTGGTCGGCCTAACTGCGGGGCTGTTATTCCGCACAGGCGCCGACACCCGCGAAGCCGGCGCATCATTAAAAACCGGTAAATCTAATAAGACAGTGTATTCACGCAGAATGCGGCCGTTAGGCCAGCGCGCTTCGATAATAAAATCGAGGTAGGGCTCCACCACAAAGCTGTCACTGGTAATAACAACCCGACCACGGCCATTGGCATCTACCTCTACCACAAAGCTGAGGGAGGACAGAAACTGGCTGCGATCAACACCGGCATTTTCAAAAGCATTGTTGTCAGCAAGCGTAACGAGAATTTGTTCGGCACTGAGGTCGCCAAGATCACTGAGGGGAATACTGGCTTGCAAGGGCTGATTCAAGGCTGACTTTAAATTGAGTTCTCCCAAGCCAAGTGCAGCTACCACACCACTTTGCAGGGCTGTAAAAGCCAATACCGCCGAAGCCAGCTTCGTTCTCACCATAATAAAATCACCGTATGTGTTCCGTGTCTGTCAGCGGTATAATTGAGTGCTTTGTTTACAAGACCTTTGTGGTTTCAAAGATTTTAGCGCACCCATGAATGCTCAAATTACAATATTAAACCCAACTCTTTACTCAGAAATCAGCGAAGTTCTGCATTGAATCGCCAAGCCTGTATCAGCTATCAGCACCATCAACTACGCTGCTGTTGTGTTTTGGCAGAGCAGCGCGTCATTAAGACTGATTGTCCTTAACAAGCGCTGCCACATAACTGCCGCAACGCTGCCTCAGTAGATGAAGCCTAAGTTATCACAGAGTGACGTAGAGGTTCCCTCGCTAAATAGTAGTTATATATCACTTTTTATCAAGATTTCCAGCGCGGAAGCAATGTTTGTTATTACCCCATCCCGCAAATTATCGCCAATTAATGTGCAGCGAAGGCGTTTATCGCTCCGCTTATCAATGCGAATATCTGCAATATCGATGCCGAGATCATCTGGCAAGCTTGCAGGAGAAACGTGCTCAGATATGTCACTCGCCAAACGGAAGCGGGATTTAGCCCCTAACGACTGCAGTAGTGCGGAGTAATCGATGGTCTCATTACAGTCCACAATAAGACTAATATTGTGACCGTAAAATACCGGTGCGGTAATCACATGACAGCGCACATCAACCGGAGCCTCAAAGTACTCAGCGAGTTGCTGTTCGATTTGATTGGCAAACAAACCAGCTTGATCTGCCACCACATTAAAGGCAATTTGCTGCCCCAATGCTTTCTGCTCTATCGGCTGGCCGTTAAGTAACCGAGCTGACTCATAGGCAAGAGCATCAATTCCCTTCTTACCGTGGTAAGACACCGGCAGACATATCGCTGCATCTACCGCAACCGGTACTTGATCAAGCAGGCCTAACAACGCAGCGCAGTGACTTGCCGCGGCACCGGCAATAGAAAACTGGCGCTGGCCCGGCGCCAAGTCTTCGCCAAAATACCACGCGCCCTGGCCGCGCTGAGCCAGACTGTCAGTGCCATCTAAAATCAGCACGTCTGCATCTAACAATGCGTCTATAGCACGCTCTGCCAGTTCTTGATCATCCAGAAAAATCGCTGCCGCAATATCTGTGGCAACAATATCTTCTGGAGAGCGCACTGCGACCGGACGTCCGCGCCAAATCAGGCTGTCACCGTCGGCGTCAGCCGTGACCGGCAGAATACTGCCGATAGCCTGATTGTCACTTAAGCGTTCCAGCAGGGCATCGACGCCGGGGCCTAGCTCACAGTAAATTGCCAGCGAAATTGCCATTACTTAATATCACCCATCAAAATACGCAGCATTCGACGTAAAGGCTCTGCGGCACCCCATAGCAGCTGGTCACCCACCGTAAAGGCGTTGATGTACTGATCACCGAGGTTGGTTTTACGCAAACGGCCAACCGGGACCTGAAGCGTACCGGTTACCGCTGTGGGGGTTAGCTGTGAAAGCGTGGACTCTTTATCGTTAGTGACCACTTTCACCCAATCATTTGCCGAAGCAATCGCGCTTTCAATGGCATCCATCGAGGCGGATTTATTCAACTTAATAGTCAGCGCCTGACTGTGGCAGCGCATGGCGCCGATACGCACACAGGTGCCATCAATGGCCAACGGCGAGTTTTCGCGACCGAGAATTTTGTTGGTCTCGGCTTGCGCCTTCCACTCTTCACGGCTTTGACCATTTTCCAAGGCAGTGTCAATCCAGGGTAACAAGCTGCCACCCAAGGCGTGGCCAAAGTTGTCCGTTGGAAAATTCCCAGAGCGCATGGTTTCAGCAACCTTGCGGTCAATATCCAAAATATTGCTGCGGGGGTCGGCCAGCTCTGTGGCAACGCCGTCGCGAATACTGCCCATTTGCTCAATCAACTCGCGCATATTTTGGGCGCCCGCGCCAGAAGCGGCTTGGTAAGTTTGGGCACTCACCCACTCCACCAATCCTTCCCGGAACAAGCCGCCAATACCCATCAGCATCAAGCTGACAGTGCAGTTACCACCGATAAAGTTTTTGACGCCTTTATCCAAGCCCTGTTTAACCACATCGAGGTTAACCGGGTCCAGAACGATAATGGCGTCATCTTTCATACGCAGTGACGACGCCGCGTCAATCCAGTAGCCATTCCAACCGCTATTGCGCAAAGGTTCGAATACCGACTTGGTGTAATCACCACCCTGACAGGAGATAATAATATCCATTGCCGCCAGCTCGTCGATGTTGCTGGCATCTTTCAAGGCCGGGATCTCACGGCCAATATCCGGTCCCTGACCACCCACATTGGAGGTAGTGAAAAAAACCGGCTCGATACCCGCAAAGTCATTTTCTTCCAACATGCGGCCCATCAATACTGAACCGACCATGCCGCGCCAACCAATAAACCCTACTTTTTGCATCATTACTTCCTCTTGATTCTGTGTGTTTCAGCCTTAACTTTTTGTCCTTAGCTTAAGGCCTCGATAACCGCATCGCCCATCTCCGTTGTGCTGACTAACTTACAGCCCTCAGAAGCAATATCGGCGGTGCGTAAACCTTGGTCCAGAACACGACTGACCGCATCCTCGATAACCTGCGCAGCGGCTGCTTCGTTTAATGAATAACGGAGCATCATGGCCACTGACAAAATAGTCGCCAAGGGATTGGCCTTGTTCTGGCCAGCAATATCCGGCGCGCTGCCATGACAAGGCTCATACATGCCTTTGCCATTCACATCCAACGACGCTGACGGCAGCATACCAATCGAGCCGGTCAACATGGCGGCAGCATCAGAGAGAATGTCACCAAACATATTGCCGGTCACCATCACGTCAAACTGCTTGGGTGCTCGCACCAGTTGCATCGCAGCGTTGTCCACGTACATATGGCTGAGTTCAACATCGGGATAGTCCTTGGCCATATCCTGCACCACTTCCCGCCACAACATCGTGACCTCAAGCACATTCGCCTTATCAACACTGCACAAACGGCCGCCACGCTTTTGCGCCAGCTCAAAGGCAAGCTTGGCAATACGACGAATTTGCGATTCGTTATAAACGTAGGTGTTGTAACCTTCGCGCTCGCCATTTTCCAGCTCGCGAATACCTCGGGGCTGACCAAAATAAATACCACCCGTCAGCTCACGAACAATCAGAATATCCAAACCCGCAACCAACTCTGGCTTTAGCGACGAAGCATCGGCCAACTGAGGATACAGCAGTGCCGGTCGCAAGTTGCCAAACAAATCCAGTCGCGACCGAATCGCCAACAAACCAGCTTTTTCTGGACGCTCTGCTGGCGGCAAGGTATCCCATTTAGGGCCACCCACAGCGCCCAACAAAATGGCATCGGCGGCGTCACACAAGGCAATCGTTTCTTCAGGTAATGCCGTGCCCTTCGCATCAATCGCGGCGCCACCGACCAGACCGTCTTCAAGCGTTAGGTTCAAACTGTGTTGATCATTGACCAGTGCTAGTACGCGGCTGGCTTGCGCCATAATTTCCGGACCAATGCCGTCACCGGCCAAGATTGCAATTTTCTTTGTATTACTCACGGGAAATCCTTATTTCAACGTTGCTTAACCAGCCCGGAATAACCAGGGAGATTTTTGCTGCCATTTGACTTCATAAGCTTTAATGTCGTCGGCATCTTCAAGGGTGAGGCCGATATCATCCAAACCGTTAATGAGGCAATGCTTACGAAAACTGTCCACCTCAAAACTAATGCTCTCACCAGACGGAGTTTGAATAGTCTGGGTGGGCAAATCTACCATCAGCTTGTAACCGTGTTCGGCATACATCTCTTTAAACAAGCTATCAACTATATCTGCTTCTAAAACAATAGGTAAAACGCCATTTTTAAAGCAGTTATTAAAGAATATATCGGCAAAACTCGGCGCGATCACACAGCGAAAACCGTAATCTTCCAAGGCCCAAGGCGCGTGCTCACGACTCGAACCACAGCCAAAATTCTCCCGAGCCAGCAATATTGAGGCCCCCGTATAGCGCTGTTCGTTTAAGGGAAAATCCGGGTTTAATGGCCGCTCACTGCAATCCTGCCCGGGCTGTCCCTCATCCAGATAACGCAGCTCATCAAACAGATTGGGACCGAAGCCACTGCGTTTAATGGATTTCAAAAACTGCTTAGGGATGATCATATCGGTATCAACATTGGCGCGATCCATTGGCGCGGCAATACCGTTTAATGTCGTAAAAGGCTTCATGCTGCACTCCCTTTGGTAAACTCACGCACATCAACAAAGTGACCCGCAATCGCAGCGGCGGCGGCCATGGCGGGGCTCACCAAATGGGTACGCCCCCCAAAGCCCTGCCGCCCTTCAAAATTACGGTTAGACGTGGACGCACAATGCTCCCCTGCCCCTAATTTATCGGCATTCATCGCCAAGCACATTGAGCAACCGGGCTCCCGCCACAGCAATCCCGCCTCACTAAAAATCTTGTCCAGTCCTTCAGCCTCAGCTTGCTGCTTTACTAAACCTGAACCGGGAACCACCAAGGCCTCTTTAATATTGGCGGCAACTTTTTTGCCCTTGACGACGCTGGCCGCTTCTCGCAAATCCTCAATACGAGAATTGGTACAGGAACCAATAAAGACTTTATCCAGCTGAATATCGGTGATTTTCTCGCCGCCTTTCAGCCCCATATATTTCAACGCCGATGCGCAGGCACTACGTTTTGCCGGGTCAGAAAAATCCTCTGGCGTGGGCACAACGCCCCCAACAGGTCCAACCATTTCGGGGCTGGTCCCCCACGTGACCTGTGGTTCAATCTCGGCGCCGTTTAATTCAATAACGGCATCAAATGCGGCATCGGCATCGCTGTGCAGGGTGTTCCAATAACTCACCGCATCGTCCCACTGCTCAGCTGTCGGTGCAAAAGGTCGACCTTTAACGTAGTCGATGGTGGTTTGGTCTACAGCAACCATACCCACTCGGGCACCGGCCTCAATGGCCATATTACAAATGGTCATGCGGCCTTCCATTGACAGCTTGCGAATGGCTGCGCCACCAAACTCGATGGCATAACCCGTGCCGCCCGCCGTACCAATTTTGCCAATCACCGCCAGCACGATATCTTTTGCCGTGACGCCGGGACCAAGTTCACCGTCGACACGAACCAGCATGTTTTTGCTCTTTTTCTGAATCAGGCACTGGGTCGCCAACACATGCTCGACTTCAGAGGTGCCAATCCCGTGGGCCAGCGCGCCCAGCGCGCCGTGGGTAGCGGTGTGGGAATCGCCGCACACTACCGTCATTCCCGGCAAAGTCGCGCCTTGCTCCGGGCCAACAACATGAACAATACCCTGACGAATATCATTAATAGAAAATTCGGTAATCCCAAATTCATTACAGTTATCGTCCAGGGTTTTAACCTGAATGCGAGACACCTCGTCTTCGATACCCTCAACACCGCCACTGCGCTGCAACTTTTCTGTTGGCACATTGTGGTCTGGCGTCGCCAAATTGGCATCGATGCGCCACGGGCGACGGCCCGCCAGACGCAAGCCTTCAAAAGCTTGCGGCGAGGTTACTTCGTGAACCAGCTGCCGATCGATATAAATCAAGGCAGTGCCATCGTCACGGGTTTTGACCACATGGTCGTCCCACAATTTGTCGTATAAGGTTTTAGCCGTCATCGCCGTCTCTTCCGTTTAACCATCTAGCTTGGATTGGTGATATTTTAGGCAAGGCCATCCAATAAAACAAATTCATATTTTTTATTATTTGAATTCCAAAAAGGAATAGATAAACTTAAAGCATGGATACTCAAGCCCTGAATGCCTTTCTCGCGGTGGCAGAAAACCAATCGTTTTCACTGGCTGCAGAGCAGCTACACATTACCCAACCCGCAGTAAGCAAACGTATTTCAAGTTTAGAAAAGCAACTGGACTGCCGATTATTTGACCGAATCGGCCGCCACGTTCATCTTACCGAGGCCGGGCGCGCTCTACTTCCCCAGTGCCGCAAGATATTACAGGATATTCGCGAAGCTGCCCGTAGTATTCACGATCTTCAAGGCGGCATTTCAGGTCGTTTATCCATGGGCATCAGCCACCATATTGGTCTACACCGTCTGCCACCTGTATTGCGAGAATTTAGCCAACGCCACCCCGACGTGCAGCTGGATATTGATTTTATGGATTCAGAACGGGCCCACGACCGCATTTTACACGGCGAAATGGATCTGGCGGTGATCACCCTCTCTCCCGTTGCCGACCAGCATTTGCAGTCCATCCCTGTCTGGGAAGATCCCCTCATGGTCACCATTGCTGCAGACCACCCACTGGCAAGCCAGAAAGAGGTCACCGCCGAGATGCTCAGTCACTACACGGCGATCCCACCGGGTCTTAACACCTACACCGGCCAGATCATTAAGGAGCTGTTTGACACCAAAGGACTGGAAATGAATATCGGCATGTCGACCAACTACCTGGAGACCATTAAGGTGATGGTGGGTATCGGGCTTGGCTGGAGTATTTTGCCGTTGACGCTGCTAGATGACACCGTGGTGGCGCTGCCGCTAAAGGGCATGCCTCTGCAACGGATTTTAGGCTGCGTACACCATCGCAGCCGAAGTCTGTCGAATGCCGCTCAAGCCTTTATTACGTTACTGGAAGCCGAGGCCATCAATGCCAAACATTAAGAGCCAGGCACTGACCTCCATCAACGATTTTTGGGGCTAAGTTGAACAAGCAGTGCAGCCATTGCTGCAGGGGTATCCCCATCGAGATAAATGCCCGGATCACTCACCACAATGACATCACAGCACTCGGGATGATCCGTAATAATCGCTTTGCCACCCCGGTCTCCACACAGCTGGCTTAAAGCCGGAAAAAAACGGCGTCCAAACACCACTGGGTGACCTTGACGGCCATCACATTGCGGCAAAACAATGCGCTCAGGGCTGGCCGATGCCGCCAAGGCAGCCAAGGTGCTCACTCGTATTAACGGTAAATCTGCAGGCATCAACATAACAGCATCTAGCGCCGAGTCAGTCATCACATCATTGAGCATATCGGCAATGGTGCCACCCATCCCCTCCTGCCCACGCGGGCAGACGATAGTCTCACCCACTAGCAAAGGAGCAATATTATCATGACGACGAATACCAACCCGAGCCTCGACCCCCGCTTTTTTCAGTCGTCGCAGCATGGCATTGACCAATAAACCGCCATCGGGCATGCGTACACTGCGCTTATCCTGCTCGCCAAATCGGCGGCTTTGTCCGGCCGCCAGCAAAAGCGCCAACACCTTCATTATTTGAATTTGGCCCGCAAGGAGGTGAGTTCCGCCATAATCGCCACCGCAATCTCCATCGCCGTTTTGCTGCCGATAGCCAAACCCACTGGCGCTCGGAGCTTAGCCAACTGCGCTTCGCTGACATCTAGCTCTAACAAGCGTTGGCGACGCTTATCTGAGGTACGCTGAGAACCCAGCGCCCCGACATAAAACAACGGCTGGGTCAGCGCCTCCATGAGCGCCATATCATCAATTCTGGGGTCGTGGGTTAAGGTGATGACAATACTGTGGTTATCGCTTGCCCGCTGTCTCACTACATCATCCGGCATCCCTGAAACCAGCTCTACGCCAGGGAGTGGCCATTGATCCAAACGCTCCGGCCGAGGGTCGGTCACCAACACGCGATAATCCATCGCCAACGCAATCTCGGTAATACAGCGGGCCAACTCATTCGCCCCCACCAAAAGCAGTTGGTAATGAGGACCAAAATCCTGCTGTAATCTGTCTTCGCTCAACTCTAAGGCAGCGCAATACTCACGCTCGGCTAACTGCCAATCACCGGACTGTAAACACACCAGACGGCGAATCGCCCGGCGTGAACTCAATGCAGAGCTAACTCGCTCTATTAAAGGCAAATGTCGGGCATCCAGACGCTCCACCAGAATTTGCATTCGCCCACCACAAGGTAAGCCGAATCGCTCATTCTCTTCAGCACTAAGACCAAACTCGATAAGTTCGGGATGCTTCTTCGCCAACGTTCCCTCTGCTAACCGCTGCAATAAATCATCTTCTATACAACCGCCAGATAAAGAGCCACTCAACTGACCATCATCACTAAGCAGCAACAATGCGCCCTGGGACCGAGGTGAAGCGCCAAAGGTTTTGGCAACCGTACACAACCAGGCCACTTTACTTTCTCGCAAGGCAGCAGTGGCAGCGGTTAAAACAATGTCATCTGATGAACGCAAAGTTGATATTCCCAAATACAAAAAACGCCGCAAAAGCGGCGTTAATATTAATGCTTAAACAAGACTCAAACCGAAATTCAAACTAGTACCAGCGATAGGTACCTTGAATTGCAATGGTGCGAGGCTGCTCAATAAAACCGTAATGGCCAATGCTACCAAATATGTTACTGGAAAGCGGCGTATCGTTTGAGTAAGAAATGACGGTCTCATCGGTTAGATTTTTAACCAAGGCCGCAACTTCCCAACCCTTACCGGGGTCCGCCAGAGACACCCGTAAATTGGTTTTTACGTAAGCGTCTTGCTGCTGGCTAGGATCCAGATTCTGAGAAGAGTTGTAGTCACCCGTAAAGACAAAGTCCGCCGCGCTACGCAACTCCAGATCTTTCAGTATCGAGGTGGTGTAAACCAAACCTATATTACCGGAATAGTCTGCCACGTACTGATTCGTCTTGCCTTTGTAGTCACAAAACTCAACACCGCTAACCTCTCTGTCTGGCTCTTGACCCTGAAAGCACTGACCGTTCTCGTAGTCCGTAAACTCAAAGTCCAAAAATGCCAGCGCCCCTGTGATCATTAACTTTTCCGTCAAAGCGACCCGGCCATCCAGCTCAAGCCCCATGGTCTCGGCAGCACCCGCATTACCCACATTAAAGCCCAAAGTACCGTCAAAAATACTCACCTGCAGGTCGTCATACTTGGTGTAAAACAACGCCGTATTAAGCTCTGCAGCGCCACCCCAAAGCGAGGTTTTTGCACCAAATTCAATGCTGGTTGCCTGCTCTTCTTCGTACTCAAAGCTACCCACTAGCATTTGCGGATCAGCAAGATTTTGCAATGGGCGAATGGAGTTAGTATCTGGTGACGCGTTAGACCGAGCGTCGTAACCACCCGATTTAAAGCCTCGGCTCAAAGTAGCGTACAACATCACATCGTCGCTATAGTCGTACTGAAGATTTAATGATGGCGAAACATTGCTCTCGGTACGGGAACCAGTCAGGTTGTGTCGCTCAGCTGAAAAGTTCTTCGCCACAACCGTATCCACTTCACCTTCAGGGATACGCTCGCCGGTTTGGATATTGGCAAAATCTAAGCTGCGACTACCATCTTTTTTCTCGTAGGCGTAGCGCAAGCCCAGGGTTGCCCGAAACAGATCTGTGACATTCCACGTGGTTTGTAAAAACACAGAGAACAGCTCGGTGTCACTGCTGAAATACCGAGGTGTACCCAGGTTACGAATCGCATCCCCTGCATCACCAATACCGCCCAACTCAGGTAAACCCGCATCAAAAAATGGTTGCAGAATGGCTTCCAGCGGCGTGCCAGCAAAGGTCCCTTCCACAACATCATCCAACGGCCCACCCGTCAAATCGCCACTCTGAGGACCTTCACCACGGCCACCCACTTCCTGGATATCCGCTGCATTGATTAAGCCCGGAAGAATATCGCTCTCTACCCGAATGCTATCGTAGAAATCCAATTCACTGTACTGAACAAAGGCGCCACCGATAAACTCAAAGGTTTCCCCAACAGGCGATACCCAACGCAGCTCTTGGCTAAATTGTTTGTACTCTTCTTCTGCGGCCACGCTAAATAATGGCGCGCCCGTAAAATCACAATCACAAAGCTCATCGGTTTGATAACCAAGTAAACCAGTAATAAAAGTGAACTGGTGACCATCACGATAATAGTCTACGTTTAAGGTCGCATTACGGGTGTCGTTATAACTGAAGTCACCGTTGGAAGAACGCTTAAAATCTTGCCGATTGTTAAGCACAGAGGAATCAGCATCAACCGTGGCCAGCACGATAGGACCGACACCAACTTCCGTAGAATCCAGGATTTCGGCATAAGTTTTTCCGGTAAAAGAACTTGTCGTCGAAGTTGACCGCTGATCATTAATAATTTCAATTTGACGACCATTCACATCAAAAGAGCCCGCCTCTAATTTCAGCGATGCCGTCAAATCGGCGCTGGCATCCCAATCCAGAATAAGTCGGAAAGTTTGCTCATCTCTTTCAGGCTCATCACGGTTCAGGGTGATGTTTTCAATGTGGCCATCAATCTGGCGTTTACGAATTGCCACCCGTGCGCCAAACTCATCGTTGAGGGGGCCAGAAGCGACAAAATCCAAAATGCGCTCATTGGTCTCTGGCTCATAGGTCAAGGAGACTAAACCTTCGGTTTCTTGACCGGGTCGTGCTGAGATTAAACTCAACGCACCAGCAATACTGTTTTTACCGAACAAAATATTCTGTGGACCACGCAATACTTCCACCCGTTCTAAATCGAGAAATGGGGCTCGGGTCAACTGAGCGCGACCATAGCTAATGCCGTCAAAATACATCCCTACCGATTGTTCAAAGCCGGGGTTGATACCCGAGCCAATACCGCGAATATAAATATTGGTACCAATCCCCGTCTCGGACATGGTGAGGTTGGGAACATAAGACTGCAGGTCTTCTATTTTGCCAATCCCGGCCTCCAGCATCTTATCGCCAGTGACCGCATTAACAGAAACCGGAACATCTTGCAGGCTTTCGGCCCTGATAGTGGCCGTCACGATCACCTCTTCCAGCACCGCTTGCGCAAAACTGGCACTACTGGCCAAGGCGACGCTAGTGGCTAGAAGAGTTTTTTGAAAAGATGAAAAAACACGTTTTAAGGCCATATGACCTCCGAGGCTATTATTTTTTATTGGCTCTTTGTGGCTACCCTATAAGCAACCCCAAACACAGAAGCTTAGCTTCTCACTTTAGCTTTATGTTTGCAATGAAAACATGGCGCAATTTTCTATATTCCCCGCAATATAAATTGTACTGCTAAAAAAATGCCCTGCAATGCAGGGCAATAAAATCACAAGGCATTATTCCTTCAGCATGCTACCAACGCAGAGACAGCTGCAGCGCAACACTCCGAGGGCGCTCA
This sequence comes from Spongiibacter sp. IMCC21906, assembly GCF_001010805.1. Lineage (NCBI taxonomy): Bacteria > Pseudomonadati > Pseudomonadota > Gammaproteobacteria > Cellvibrionales > Spongiibacteraceae > Spongiibacter > Spongiibacter sp. IMCC21906. Next base: position 2,465,644 of record NZ_CP011477.1, read on the forward strand.
ACAAATGAATAATGACTGATGGCACCAAAGCTGCTGTTAGCCAATGGGGTATCATTGGAATAAGAGACTACCTCTTCATCGGTGAGGTTTTTCGCGACTAGCGCCACTTCCCAGCCATCGGCTTCACTCGCCAATGCCAGACGCATATTCACCTTCACGTAGCCATCTTGCTCTTGGCTAGGGTCAAGGTTTTGCGAAGAGTTATAGTCATCGGTGAAGACAAAATCAGTAGAAGCACGGAATAACAGATTATTGGCTACCGGTTGCTCATAATTAAAAGCCAGGTTGCCTGAATAATCCGCCACGTACTGGTTAGACTTGCCTTCGTAGTCACAGAAATCCACACCGTTCACCGTCGCATCAGGCGTTTGCCCCTGATAACACTGCCCATTCGGGAAATCAGTAAACTCAAAGTCAAGGAATGCTAACGCTGCGGTCATACTTAAACGATCGGTAATCGCCAATCGGGTATCCAACTCGATACCTTTGGTTTCAGCCGCCCCCGCATTGCCCACATTAAAGCCTAGTGTGCCATCGAAGATACTGACTTGAAGATCATCGTATTTGGTGAGAAATGCCGCTACATTCAGCTCGAGACGACCGTCCATAAAGCTGGTTTTAGCACCGACCTCAAAACTGGTGGCTTTTTCTTTGTCGTATTCAAAGGCCCCCACAATCACCGATCCCGCTGCATTAGGAGCCGTGTTTGGCGACGCATTTGAGCGCGCATCAAAACCACCTGTTTTATAACCCTTGGTGACTGTTGCGTAGCCCATAACGCTATCACTGAAGTCATATTGCAGGTTTAACGATGGCGCAAATTGATCTTCATCCTGCTCACCAGAAAGGTTATGGCGTTCTATTTTAAATACGCTTGCCAACACCCCATCCACCGTACCCAAAGGCCGCTCATTACCGTCCAGGTCTGCAACTGTCAGGCTTCGGCTACCATCCTTCTCTTCAGAGGAGTATCTAACACCCAATGTGGCGCGAAAGCGCTCAGTTGCATTCCATGTGGTTTGCCAAAATACAGACCATAAATCAGAATCGGAAGTGAACTCCCTTGGCGTGGTGGTATTGGCAATAGCATTTCCTGCTGCTGCCGAACCAGTACTCACAGCAATCGCTTGGGGAAGAATGGTGCCGTCTATGCGAATAGAGTCATAAAAATCTAACTCGCTTTTCTGGTAGTACGCACCGCCGATATGCTCAAAAGTGCCTCCGGAAGCCGACACCCACCGAACTTCTTGACTGTATTGTTCATACTCCTCATTGAACAACACATTAAACACATTGGCGCCGGTAAAATCACAGTCACACAGCTCATCAAACTCATAACCCAAAATACCGGAAATAAAAGTAAGCGTGCCTTCACCTAAAGCATAATCGACATTCAGGGTGACATTACGAGTGCGGTTATCGCTGTAGTCGCCATTGGATGAGCGTTTAAAATCCAAGCCCGTATTCAGCACCGAAGGATCGGCGCCAAAACCCCCTACAAGGGTTTGTGAATAGTTTGGATTGCCCACCGCCACGGCCCTGTCAGTGGTGATTTCCACCTGCCGACCATCAACATTAAATTTGCCCAGTTCAAACTTCAACATGGCGGTCAAATCGGGGGTTGCATCCCAATCAAGTATCGCCCTGAACGTGCTTTCTTCTCGGGCTGGCTCATCGCGATTCAGCGTTAAATTTTCGATATAGCCGTCAAATTCCCGTTTCCGCAGCGCCACACGCCCACCCAGGGTGTCCGTAATAGGACCAGACAACACCACGTCTGCTACTTTTTCACCGTGGTCTGGTTCATATAGCAATGAAACAAAACCTTCTTTTTCTTGCCCCGGCCGCGCCGATACCAAGCTCAGCGCACCCGCGATGCTGTTTTTACCATAAAGAATATTTTGCGGGCCCCGGAGCACTTCCACCCTCGCCAAATCAAGAAATGGCGCGCGGGTAAGCTGAGCGCGACTGTAAGCAATGCCATCAAAATACATGCCCACCGACTGCTCAAACCCTGGGTTAATACCTGAACCAATACCTCGAATATAAATATTGGTGCCTATGCCGGTTTCCGACATAGAAAGGTTCGGCACATACGCCTGCAGGTCCTCTATCTTATCAATACCAATTTCCTGCATTTTTTCACCGGAAACGGCATTTACAGAGACAGGCACGTCTTGCAGGCTCTCAGCCCTAAACGTTGCCGTTACTAAGACCTCCTCTAGAACCGGAGCTGCAACAGCACTTGCACTACTGGCCAAGGCTACGCCGCTTGCTAAAAGGCTTTTTTGAAACGATGTGAAAACACGTCCTAAGGTCATATGACCTCCAAAGTTTGTTAATTATTATTGGTACATTGAGATAACCATTGATGATCAACCCAATCCACTGGAACTTAGCTTGCCACTTTCAATACATGTTTTCAATGAAAACATGACGTAATCGGCTGTAATTTTTAAATACTAACTATTGTTATGACTTAAGCATTTATACGCGATTTATCACAATCTGATTTTAGTGTAGATGGGAATATGGACTTGTACATATTTCGGGGCAAATTTAGCTGTAAAAAATCACACTTTGCTGCCAGAGCTACATTCAGCCAAGGCCTGATCACACTAACCCAATTGTCACTGCTGGAAGTCATTTTTGCCTCCGGCTAGGCGCCAGCCACTTGTTTAGTCACTCTAAACAAGTGGCTGGCAACAAAACTGGGGGCAAAAATGGTCCCAGCCCTACCTACAGGTTGTGGCTAAAAAATCCCCATACACAAGCCAGCCGCAAAAGCGGCACCAAGCTCTTCAGCACTTGCCAAGACTGTCGCATCTGGCGGACCACGGAAAATGCTCGGCTCTGTTGCAGAAATCCAAGGAATACCTTTGGCAATACGGGCAGCGAGTTGGGCGGCGTTACGGCCATCATTCCCGGTACATATCAACAAGCCATAGGGCAAATGTAACTCTCTATCAATAGCTGGATAAAAGCAGCGATCCAAAAACTCCTTCATTCCTCCAGCCATTGAGCCAGAATATTCAGGAAAGACCATTAAAATACCATCAGCCCATATCACGTCCCGAGTGCCCGCCTCTGCCGCCCGCAATAAACGTGCAGAAATCGCCTCGTCGGCCTCTATAGCACCTTTATAAACAGCATACGCCAGCTGTTCATTGCGACCAGACTGGCTGTGATAGACAATAAGGAAATTCTTTTTTGCTAAATCTGTCATTCTCTTAATATAGCCTCAACCTCAATACATATTGCTTGCTACTGTAACGCCACCAGCAAAGCCCGTGAACTACTGAAATCACGATTCAAAGTTTTAACGGGGACTTATTGGCAAGTAGTACAAAGGAGCCACAATGAAGTATCTACACACCATGGTCCGGGTTCGCGACCTGAACGCCTCGTTAAATTTTTACTGCACCTTGCTAGGCCTCAAGGAAATATCGCGTTACGACAGCGAAAAAGGCCGTTTCACATTGATTTTCCTTGCCGCGCCAGAAGATGCCGAAAAAGCTCAAAAAGACAAAACACCCACCTTGGAGCTGACCTATAACTGGGACGATGAAGTTTATGAAGGTGGCCGTAATTTTGGCCACTTGGCATTTGCCGTGGACGATATCTACCAGCTATGCCAAAAGCTCCAAGACGGCGGCGTCACCATTAACCGACCACCCAGAGACGGTTATATGGCCTTTATCCGTTCGCCCGACAACATCTCAATAGAATTACTGCAAAAGGGCGACGCCAAAGCACCTGCAGAGCCTTGGCAATCGATGGCCAATACCGGCGAGTGGTAAGATTTCGTTTATATCGACGGATAGGAAAAACGAAAGAAAAACTCAGAACAGACCAAAGAACCAGCCGTCGCGCTGCAGGTCTTTTTCGCAAATAGCCAACTGGCCACGATAGGTTTGAGACCGGGACGTCACTTTACTGGCGACCCGTTTCAACCACGCTTTGCGATCAAAAGTACGGCGTTTAAAACCACCATGGCCTTCATGATAAGCCAGATACAAGCTATAGGTGTCCGCAGGGCTAATGCCGTTTATACGCGTACTGGTGTTGTTGTACCAACCAACAAAATCAATAGCATCTTCAAAGTCATCCCGGTCAGCACCCCAGTTACCTGACTTATCTTTATACCAACGCCAAGTACCATCTTTAGCTTGCGCATAACCATAGGCATCGGACATACGTCCCGCAGGAATAAAACCCAACCAGTATTTACGTGGCGGTTTAGCGTTAGCAACAAACCTGGATTCTTGATGCATAATAGCCATCATCGATGGAATCGGCGAATTCCAGCGTTTAGATGCCGCTTTAGCATCGTCATACCAGCCACTTTTTTCGCGAAAAATATCGCAAATATTATTGGGGTTGCGCGGTGGAGACGTGGTGCAGGCCGTCATCACAAAGACCAGACCCAACAGCACTAGCACACGAATCAAAGCTGCCCACCTTCTTTTAGCACTGCAATCAAACCTTCTTCATCAAGCGTTTTTATTCCCAGTGATTGTGCTTTCGCTAGCTTAGAGCCTGCTGCGGAACCCGCCGCCACACAATCCGTTTTTGCCGATACACTCCCTGCCACCTTAGCACCCAAGGCCTGTAATTTCTCCTTGGCCTCGGCCCGAGTCATGGCTTCGAGGTTGCCGGTTAGCACCCACGTTTGCCCGCTTAAGAGTTGAGCATCACTTCCGGTCTTGATCTCCGGCCAACGAATTCCTGCGGCCACCAATGCCGCCACGACATCGCGGTTATGCTCTACCGCAAAGAACGCCGCAATATGACTGGCCACAATCGGTCCAACATCGTCTACCACTAACAGAGCTTCTTGGTCTGCGGCCATAAGATTCTCTAGACTGACAAAGTGCAAGGCCAAATTGCGTGCTGTTGCCTCGCCAACCTCACGAATGCCTAAAGCAAACAAAAACCGTGGCAAAGTGGTGTCTTTAGACTTATTCAGTGCGGCAATAAGATTATCAGCCGACTTCTGGCCCATACGTTCAAGCCCGGCAAGCTGCGGTGCAGTCAGTGAATACAAGTCCGCAATGGTTTCTATCAGCCCAGAATCCACTAACTGATCGACTAACTTGTCACCCAAACCATCAATATCCATTGCCTTGCGAGAGGCAAAGTGCTTAATCCCTTCTCGCCGCTGGGCACCACAAATCAAACCACCGGTGCAACGCAGCACGGCTTCGCCGGGGGCTTTTTCAAGAGGGCTCTCACAGACAGGACAATGCTCAGGTATTTGAATAGCGCGAGCATCAGCGGGCCTGCGGTCTTCCACTACCTGAACAATTTGCGGAATGACGTCCCCGGCGCGACGAATAATAATGTCATCGCCAATCATCACTCCCAAGCGTTGCACTTCATCAAAGTTATGTAGTGTGGCATTGCTTACTGTCACGCCGCCAACAAACACCGGTTCAAGCTTGGCAACTGGCGTAATGGCACCGGTTCGTCCAACTTGAAACTCCACCTCTTTTAACGTGGTAATTTCTTCTTGAGCAGGAAATTTATGAGCAATGGCCCAACGAGGTGCCCGTGATACAAACCCCAAGGTGTCCTGTACTGACAGCTCATTCACTTTAAAAACAATACCGTCAATGTCATAGGCCAGGCCATCTCGCTGGGCCAACAGCGACTGATAATAGTCCAGGCAGCCTTCGATATCGTCCACCACATTTAATAGCGGGCTCACCAAAAACCCCCACTGGGCCAGCTTTTGCAAACCTTCACTATGGCTTTTAAAAAGCTGTTGTTGATCTTCCGCCAATGCCACGCTGTAGCAGCACATTTCCAGTGGCCGACTGGCGGTAATCCGGCTATCAAGCTGGCGTAAACTTCCCGCGGCGGCATTGCGAGGGTTTACAAACAGCTTGCTGTCATTTTGCCGGGCTTGGGCGTTAATTTTTTCAAAGCCAGCCCGAGGCAAATAAATTTCGCCCCGCACCTCTAATTCATCAGGCCAATCATCGCCCTGTAATTTAAGTGGAATAGAAGCAACCGTGCGGACATTTTGGGTAATGTCTTCACCCTGCTGGCCATCCCCGCGCGTTGCGCCTCTAACCAATACTCCGTCAACGTATAACAGGCTTGCGGCAATACCATCCAGCTTTGGCTCACAGGCGTAGTGGAAGGTTTCCTGATCAGCCAAGCGGCTACGTACTCGACGATCAAAGTCCCGCAATTCTTGCTCTGAAAAAACATTGTCCAACGACAGCATGGGGATTTCATGGCGCACCGTTTTAAAGGCACTCAACGGCTCCCCCCCAACGCGTTGGGTGGGCGAATCGGGTGTACGCAATTCTGGGTGCTGGGCTTCAATATCTTGCAGCTCCCGAAACAAGCGGTCGTATTCCACGTCGGGAACGCTGGGCTGATCGAGAACGTAATATTGGTGGTTATATAAATGCAGTTGCTCGCGCAGCACCGCTGCACGAGACTCAGGAGAACTTGTTTTTGTCATGCGACGCGGGTTTTATCCTGATTATAGCGATTACATCAGCGTAAGCTGGCGACGCTCAAAGTCGCGAATCCGTTGGCGGTAGTGCTCAAGAGTTTGCTTGGTCGCGACACTGTGGGTTTGATCCCGAAGTTCACCGCCAAGATTATTAACCAAGCAGCGCGCCGTTTCCAACATGGCATCAAAAGCTTTAATGCTATTTTTGGGGCCTGGCAAGTGCATAAAAAACACCAGCCCCGGTGTAGTGAAATCTTCGATACCGTCTAAATCAAAATCACCGGGCTCAACCAAGTTGGCAATACTAAATTGCACCGGACCAGTGCCATCTGATTTTTCATAGCGGTGAAAAATATTCATTTTTCCGTAGCGTACATCGCAAGCCAACAAAATTTGCAGCATATCTGAGCCATTAAACGGCTTGCCTGTGGGCGACAGGACATTAAGCACCATCAACTCTTGATGCTCAGGTTTCGTCTCGGCGCCAGACTCTGTTGTGGCGCGTTTTTTCTCATCTGCTCGTCGGCTGGCAGCAATGCTCGCCGACGGCTCAACCTCAAAAGCTCGGTCTTCACGTTTCGCTGTCAGACCCGCGCTCATGTCATCGGCTTGGTTTACGTTGGTTTTAGCCGCTGCAGTTTCAGAATCATCTATTTCAGACCGAGCTGACTCCGATGCAGTCTGTTCAAATTGATTGGGCTTAGCGTTTGTTGCTTCTGATTTGGGCACCTCAAATGAAGAGGTATCTCCAGACGGAGATGCCAAATCATCCTGCAAAGATCTTGTTTTATCTAATTCAGCTGATGCCGTATCGTCAATACCCACGTCGGCATCATGTTTAACTTGGTCGCCAACTGACTTCCTTTGCCGAACTGGCGAGACGTATTCTTCACTCGGATCTCGAAATAGAATATCGTCATCGTCAAAGTCTTCGCCAGTGGTATTCACCTGGGGCCTGTCCACCGCTGGCTCTTGCCCTGACAATCCGCTCGGCTGGCCGCTTTGAGTGGCTGTATTAGCACGCTTAACATGTAAGCTCGGCGATTCTCTCACTGCAATGACTCTTGCGGTGCCGCCGGGCAACTCAGGATTAATCATATCCTCATCGACATCATCCCGAGACTTACGAGACGCCACTCGAATCGTCTCTCGCCGATCATTGCGCATACGGCGATAGCCATCCAGCAAGACCGCCGCCGCTAGCAAACCACCTATAATAATTAACCAGTCTTTGACTGTGAGATCCATTACGAAGCCCTTACCCCGACCGTAACCGGTCACTATCTTATCTTTTGCTTTGCAGTTGGATTAAACGTCGCCGTTATTGTTCCACGCAGATTGTGAAATATCCACTGCTCCCCCGGTGTTCTAATTTGAGCACCTTTTTTACAGGCTATTTTAGCTCTCTATTTTGTCACCGCACGTCAACAACGAGCTTCTCGCGGTGCTTCCATTACCGGCTTTATTATAGCGCGGCCATCTCAGCCGCCTTTTCAAGATCAACCGACACTAAGCGCGACACCCCTGGCTCGTGCATAGTCACACCCATTAGCTGATCTGCCATCTCCATGGTGATTTTGTTGTGACTAATGTAAATGAACTGCACCTCAGATGACATCTCCTTCACCATGCGAGAGTAGCGCCCCACATTGGCGTCATCCAGCGGCGCGTCCACCTCATCGAGCATGCAAAACGGCGCTGGATTAAGACGGAAAATAGAAAACACCAAGGCAATCGCAGTAAGTGCTTTTTCACCACCAGACAACAAGTGAATAGTGCTATTACGCTTGCCCGGCGGTCGCGCCATGATAGAAATACCGGTATTGAGCAAATCGTCCCCGGTCATTTCCAAATAGGCATTACCACCACCAAACACTTTCGGGAACAAGGCCTGCAAACCTGCATTTACCTTGTCGAAGGTGTCTTTAAAGCGGTTGCGGGTTTCCTTGTCGATGCGGCGTATTGCCGACTCCAGGGTTTCCAGCGCTTCTTCCAGGTCCTGATTCTGTGCATCCAGATAGTTTTTGCGCTCAGATTGTTGCTTGTACTCTTCAATAGCGGCCAAGTTAATAGGGCCCAAGCGAGCAATCCGCCGCCCCACCGACTCCAGCTCTTCCTGCCAGCGGCTTTGGCTGGCCTCTTCCGGCAAGCTATCCTTAACCGTCTCCAGGTCAAACTGCGCTTCTTGAAGTTGATCCTGCAGAGCCTTACGACGCACTTCCAGCCCTTGCCGATCAACCCGAGCTTGCTCCAGTTTGCCCCGAACGTCCTGCAGACGCAGGTCAATACCTTGACGACGCTGCTCGTTTTCCCGCAACTGGTGAGCCACCTGGTCCAAAGCCCGGCGAGCCTCTGCCAACTCTTCTTCCACCCGCAGGCGCTTATCCAAATTCGCTTCTAGCTCCATTCGCAAATCGTCAATGGGGCTATCGTTATCGCCAAGGGAGGCCTCGATCTGGGCGCGGCGCTGGGCCAACATCTCTAATTGCTGTTCGCTACGGCTGATATTTTGCGCTACCGCATCGCGCTGGGTCCGCAATGACTGGTGCCGCATCGCCAATTGATGAGAGTGATCTTTACTCTGGCGGGCCTTTTGTCTGGCGGCATCCAGTACGCTACGACTATTATCTCGATCTTTCAGCAAATTCTCGCGCTTGCCAGAATCCTGCTCCATTGCCTCAATGGCTTCTTGCAGGGTCATTCTCGCTTCTGCCAGCGACTCTTGCTCTAGCTGAAACTGTTTCCGCTGCTCTTCAATATCCGCATCCAAACGCTGACGTCGAGCCAATAGCTGTTCATTTCTGGCTTGTTGCGCACTCAACTCGGCTTTAACTTCACTTTGCTTCCGGCTGTGCTGCTGCACATCGCGCTGGGCTGCCTCCCGATCCTGCTCAAAAACTTTAAGCGATTCCCGGCTAGATTCCAGTGTGCTTAACAGTTCAGCCAGCGTGGCTTCCTGAACATCAACCCGCGCCTGCAAGTCCTGCAACTCCTGTTGCCGCTGCAATACCCCGCCTTGCTCCGCCTGGCCTTTGCTGACTCGCAGCCAATGGGCACCAAACCACAGTCCCTCTGGGGTAATAACCGACTCGTCGGCAGCTAATGTGCTACGCATAGCCAAGGCGTCGTTGAGATCCGTCGCCGTTTTAATTTTTTGCAGCGCAGCAGCCAAGGCACCTGCCCCCGACACTTTATCGGCAAGACTGCCCGGCGTAGCAGTGACCTCATCAGCCACTTCAACAAAATTCAGCTGGCCTTGTTCCAGATCATTTAAAAGACTGGAAACCGACGCCAAAGAGTCAATCTGCAAAGCTTGCAGCTGGTCAGCCAAAACTGTTTCTACCGCTGTCTGCCAAGTTTCATCGACGTTTAAATGCTCAGCCAACACCGGCTGACTGCTGAGGCCGTGTTTTTCCAGCCAGGCTTGGGCCTTGTCATCATTTTGCCCTAACGCCGCTTGTTGCAGGGCCTCTAGCGAGGCGGCCCGACCACGTCCTTTTTGCAGCTCACTACGCAGGCGATCCAGTTCGTCTTCGCCCCGCTTGATATCGTCTCGGCAGCGTTCAATTTTAGGCAGCAGCTCGTCCAATCGCGCCTGCATGGACTCGCCTTCTAGTTCCATTTCTGCTGCTTGCTGCTGCAACAGCTCGATTTCTTCGCCATCGTCGTCGCCGACAAGGCCTCGACGCTCCTGCTCAACTTTTTGAATGCGTTCCTGTAGCCGTTGCAAACTCAGTTCAAGATGTTGAATTCGAGATTGCTCTACCTCAGCACGCTGCCTCGGCTGGGCGGCATCCTGATTGAATTCGTCCCAGCGCTGTTGCCACGACTGCATGGATTCTTCTGCCACGACCAAGGCTTCGGTGGCCACTTCTTCCTCTGCTGCCAACATTTCCAGCTCGGGTGTTAACTGTTCCAGCTCTTCTTCCCAACGCAAGGCATTTTCCTTGTCGCCTTCTAGGTGCTGGCGCGTTTCAAGCTGGCTCGCCTCCAATTGCTGCAAATCATCACTGAGCTGACGCTGACGTTCTTGTTGATGCTGAATGGTCTGCTCGGCCTTGGCGATTTCAGTGCCGATACTGTAAAAACGGCCCTGAACTTCGTTAAAACTATCATTGAGCTGGCTGTGCTGATCCCGAGCTTGCTCGATGGCCGTGTCGACCGAAACCTGCTCGGTGACGACAGCTTCTCGGTCCAGCTCCAAGCGGCTGATGCGCGATTCCTTTTCTTTAACCTGATCGTCCAACTCGCTCCACTGCAATACCTGCAACTGCGCTTTGAGTAAGCGCTCGTCTTTTTTGTATTCGGTGTATTTTTCTGCCGCAGCGGCCTGGCGTTGCAAATGCTGGAGCTGACGTTCCAGCTCATCCCGCAAATCGGTCAAACGCTCCAAATTCTCTTGGGTACGGCGCATGCGGTTTTCGGTTTCCCGGCGGCGTTCCTTATACTTGGAAATCCCGGCGGCTTCTTCAACAAACACCCGCAGCTCTTCTGGCTTAGACTCAATCAAGCGGGAGATCATGCCCTGCTCGATAATCGCGTAGCTGCGCGGGCCCAACCCAGTACCCAAGAAAATATCGGTGATATCCCGGCGGCGGCATTTGCTGCCATTTAAATAGTATTCAGACGTTCCTTCCCGGGTGACCTTACGGCGTATCGCAATTTCGCTGTAGCGGGCATATTCACCGCCCAGTTTCCCGGCGCTGTTATCAAACACCAACTCAATAGAAGCCTGGCCGACGGGCTTACGATTGACCGAGCCGTTAAAAATAACGTCGGTCATCGACTCGCCCCGGAGGTTTTTGGCCGAGCTTTCGCCCATTACCCAGCGCACCGCGTCGATGATATTAGATTTGCCGCAGCCGTTAGGGCCTACCACCGCAGAGAGGTTAGACGGGAAGTGAACCGTAGTTGGATCGACGAAGGACTTAAACCCCGCCAGTTTGATACTTTTCAGACGCATAGAATGCTAGGAAATCCGTTTTGTGGTGGTGACCGTTATTTTTCAGCAAAGCGAGATTATAGCCTGCCCGACTCTGAGTAAAAGCAGAAATTACAGGCTGCGACAGCCAAAGCAGCAATTAAGCGAATTTTACGCCCTCATGGGCGTAAAACAGCATAGAGAGAAGGAAGACAAACCATAAAAACCATCACCGGCAACAATCATGTTCTTAGTAGCGATTATTTTTCAAGCTGCTGATTAATCAGCAGCGTTAACGCTTTATCCTCACCGGCTTCGATGGTTTGCGGCGCGGCGATCCAATCTCCATGTTGACGAATAGCGGTGCCATTCAAGCTGATATGCGCCGTAATCACCAAATTGGCAAAATCCTTTAAAGTCTTGCCCTGTCGAATCACATCCGCGTCAGTGATGAATACCGACACCGGCCAAGAGGATTGATTCACCCCCCGACGCACCGCCGCTACCGGCATAGGGTTGCCGTCATCGCTCTTGGCCACCACAAACAAAACCCCATCTGGCGTCGCCCCCAAATCAGGATCAACAGCAACGCTAACGCTCAAACCGCTCAGCTCACCTGCTGCCTGTGCTCTTTCCTTTGCCGTCGCCAAGCCTTGTTGAATGACCGCCTGCTCACTGCTCCCGGCCGCCAAGCCCGGTAACAGTCGCTGCCAGTAGTCAATTGCCGTTAAATAATCTCCCTTGGCAAAGGCATCAATACCCAGCACACCCAGAGCCGTGGCTTGCCGGGGCGCAATCGCCAGCGCCTGTTTCAGCAACTGACGCATATCCCCATCCAATTGGCGGTTATTCGCCAAATAGCGGGCTTGAGCCAGCTGGGCCATCAGCTCGGCATCATTGGGAAAGAGCTCCAACAAGCGTTGGTAATACGGCGCTGCCCCGGCAAAATCACCCGCCTGACGACGCAAACTCGCCATCATCGACAGATGATCCGGGCTATCCGGGCGCTTGGCCAAGGCGCTCTGCAAACGCTGCTCAAATTCCTCTAAAAGCTCAGGGCTAAGCTGCGGGGCTTCGACAATCTCCTGCTGCATTTGCCGCAATGCTAAATCTTCTTGGTAGCCCAACAGCTGATATAAGAGGATGGCCAGCAGAGGAATCAGCAGCAGTAATACATATAAACTGCGCTGTTTACTCTGCAAACCCTCAAAATCCGGACGCTGGTCGGTTTCATTTACCAGCTGCCGCTTGAGCTCCTGCTCTAGCTCTTCCAGCTGGCTGGCATCAATAAGGCCGGTGTTAAAATCGGCTTTTAACTCCTGCTGGCGTTGACGAAAGAAGGATTGCTGAGCAGCAAGATGGCGCTGTGCATTCACGGCTTGCGGTCGCTTACGCGCAGCAGCCAACACAATGATCAGCGCCACCAGCACGAGAATTCCCATACCCAGATAAAGCTCAATCACGCTGAGAACCTCCCCGCGCATCATCACCCTCATCCATTAATTGGCTTAAGCGTTGTTGCTCCGCTGTGCTCAACTCTCCGCTGACCGGCACATCACCACTGCGACGCGCCGACAGCCGCCACCACACCAGCCCGCCTAACAACACCAAGGCGATAGGACCAAGCCACAATACCGACGTGGCCGCCGACATTCGGGGGCGATAAAGTACAAAATCGCCGTAGCGCTGGAGCATATATTGGGTAATTTCAATATCGCTTTTGCCCGCCATAATCATGCGATGAATTTCTCTGCGTAAATCTTGAGCAATGGCCGCATCAGAGCCAGATAGATTCTGGTTCTGGCATTTGGGACAACGCAGCTCATCGATAAAATTCTGGTAGCGTTGCCGCTGCACATCATTGTCAAAGCGATAGGTTTCGATCACCGCAAAACTCGACACCGAAAACAACAACGCCAATATCAATACCAGGGGCTTCATTGCGACGACTCGTTCAGCTTCGCTAGCTGGGGCAAAAACTGCCTGTCCCAAACTTGTTGATCCAAGGCGCCCTGGTAACGAAACCGCACAATTCCCTCAGCATCGACCAAATAGGTTTCGGGGGCACCGGTCACGCCCAAATCAAGACCAAACACCCCGTCGGGATCAAACAAGGTCGCCACATAGGGGTTACCTTTTTCTGTTAGCCAATTTTTGGCTTCCGGCGCATTGTCCTTGTAATCCACTGAATAAATGCGCACACCCTCTTGCGCCAACTTTAGTAAAAAAGGGTGTTCAAAATGACAACTGGGACACCAGGTTGCCCACACATTTAACAAAAACCAATCGCCGCCCAGTAAATCCGCGCGCGTTAGGGTTTGACCGGTGCTCAACTCGGTTAGAGCAAAGCCTGGCAAGGGTTGATCAATCAAGGCCGAAGGCATGGCGGTGGGACTGTATTCGCCAGTTTGCACTCGCTTCTCAACGCCAAAAAAAACCGCCGCCAAAATGACAAAAATCACCAGCGGCAGAAAAAGCTTAAGCCTTTCCATAGTCGACTCCTGTGTTATCGGCAACGGTACCGGGTTTGCCTGTGACTCGATAACGACGATCAAAAATCGCTAGCAGGCCGCCTAATGCCATTAACACCCCACCGCCCCATATCCACCGCACAAAGGGTTTTATATGAATTCGTACCGCCCAGGCATCGCGACCCACTGGTTCGCCCATCGCCACATACACATCTCGCCATATACCGGCATCAATCGCCGCCTCGGTCATCACCTGCTGACCTCTGGCGTGATAGCGCCGTTTTTCCGGGTGCAAGTCGGTTATGATTTTGCCGTCTTGAAAGAGGGTGAAATGGCCTTGTTGGCCGCGATAATTTGGGCCTTCAAGTGGGTTGATGCTGTTAAAACGAAGACGGTAACCAAAGGCGCTTTCGGCTTCTTCTCCCACCGCCAAACGAAGATCCCGCTCATCGTGAAAGCTGGTAGTCATCGCAACCCCTAAAATACTGCAAGCCAAGCCCAGATGGGCGATCAACATGCCATAATAAGACGGACTCAGACGCTTCAAACCTTTTGCCAAACTGCTGGCGTGGCGCAGCTTAAACCGTAAATTCACGACGCTGCTACTCACGATCCAAGCGGTCAGCAAAACCCCCAGCGTGGCGCCAATATGAAATTCGCCACCCAGCCAAGCAGGTAAAATCAGTGCCAGCAAGGCACTGGCAACAAAAGCGCCCAACATGGTGGGCCACCAATCTTGCCAGCGACTGCGCTTCCACTGGGTAGATGGGCCAAGGCCCAGAGCCAAGCCCAGCAAACAACACAGCGGTACAAAAATAGCGTTGAAATACGGTGGCCCCACAGAGTATTTACCCAGCCCTGCAAAATCCATAACCAGCGGAAACAAGGTTCCCAGCAACACGGTGAGGGCTGCCACAATCAACAGGATATTATTGACCAGCAGCAAGGCTTCTCGAGACAGTTTAGTGAAGGAGACATTGCGATTTTCGCTCGGTGCTTTAAAGGCGTACAAGGTTAAAGAACCCCCCACGACCAACACCAAAAAGCCCAAAATAAACATGCCTCTAGTAGGGTCAGCGGCAAAGGAATGCACCGACGTTAATATCCCTGAACGGACCAGGAAAGTCCCCAGCAGGCTCAATGAAAAAGCAAAAATTGCCAGTAGCAACGTCCAACTTTTAAAAGCGCCGCGCTTCTCAGTGACAGCCAAGGAATGGATCAAGGCCGTACCCACCAACCAAGGCATAAATGAGGCGTTTTCTACCGGGTCCCAAAACCACCAGCCACCCCAGCCTAATTCGTAATAAGCCCACCAGCTTCCCAAGGTGATGCCGACGGTCAAAAACAGCCAAGCGATATTGGTCCAGGGCCGTGACCAACGCGCCCAGCTGGCATCCATTCGACCACTGAGCAAAGCGGCAATAGCAAAGGCAAAGGCCACGGAAAAACCAACATAACCCACGTATAACATGGGCGGATGAATCACCATGCCGGGATCTTGCAGCAGCGGATTAAGGTCCTGGCCCTCTGCTGGAATATTAATGAGATGGCGGGCGAAGGGATTGGAGGTAAACAGCGAAAAGCTGAAAAAGCCCACGGCAATCATGCCCATCACCGACAGCACTCGGGCCAGAATATCCAAGGGTAACTGCCGAGAAAACAAGGCCACCGCGATGGTCCATAGCGTCAGAATTTCCAACCACAGCAACAGCGAGCCTTCATGGCCACCCCACAAGGCGCTGAACTTATACGCCACCGGTAATAAAGTATTGGACTGGGCAGCAACAATATCGACGGAAAAATCGTCGCTGATAAACGCATAGACCAGGCACAGCGTTGAAATACTGGTAAACACAAACTGCCCCAGCGCCAGATAGCGCCCCGAGGCCATTGCTGCTGCATCTCCCCGGTAGACGCCGACCATCGGCAAAATGGCCAAAGCCAACGCAAAACAGAGCCCCAGAATTAAAGCAAAGTGACCTAGCTCAACTATCACGTCCCAGTCGACTCCTTGGCTGCCGCGGCTTGCGCAGCCGCCCTCGCCTCGGTCTTTTTCAGGGCATCACTCACTTCAGGGGGCATATAATTCTCATCGTGTTTCGCCAGTACTTGGGTGGCATAAAACACGCCATCGCTCCCGAGGTTTCCCGAAACAACGACGCCCTCACCCTCGGCAAATAAATCGGGGAGAATGCCTTCATATTCAACCGGGACTACGGCGCTAAAGTCGGTAACCACAAACTGTACCTTTAGACTATCCTCACTGCGTTTGATACTGCCCTCTTGTACCATGCCCCCGGCGCGAATCTTTTTGTCCAATGGTGCTTTACCGGCAACAATGTCTGCCGGGGGATAAAATAAATTGATATTTTCTCGCAGGGCGTAACCTAAAAAGGCCGCCGCAACCGCGACAAGCAACAAGATAAAGATGACGATCATTAATCGTTGTTTACGGACAGGATGCATTAGCCCTCACTCCTCTGAGCCGATTGTTCCCGACGCAGCACGGCGCGAATCCGTTGCTCTGTTAGCCGTCGGCGTCGAGCTGGCGCCATCACCAACGCCAGCAAGACCAGCGCAGAAATGCCGTAACAAAACCAAACATAGCTGCCGTGACCATCCATGCTCCACAACGCAGAAAAACTCTCAAAAACCACGCGTTTACTCTCCCACCAGCGTTTTCACCCAACGGGTGTTGCGCTCTCGTTCCAAAATTTCGGCTCGGGTATAACTCAATACCATCCAAGCAAAAAACAGATACATGCCACTGATCGTTGCCAATAACGGCCTTAGCATACTGGGATGGATGGACGATTCACCAACAAATTTGATACTGGCGGGTTGATGCAGGCTATACCACCACTCCACCGACCAATAAATAATAGGAATATTCACCGCACCAACAATGGCCAGCACCGCACAGGCCTTGGCTGCCGCGTCACGATTTTCAAAGGCTTGATGCAGGGCAATAATGCCTAAATACAAAAAGAACAGGATCAGCACCGAGGTAATTCTGGCATCCCACACCCACCAGGTTCCCCAGGTCGGCTTTCCCCAAACTGCGCCGGTAAGCAGCGCTAAAAACGTTAGCGAAGCTCCAATTGGGGCAATGGCTTTCATCACCATTGCCGCCAGTTTCATTCGCCAGATCAAATGAATGGCACCAGCGGTGGCCATTACCATATACCCGCCCATGGCCACCGCCGCAGCGGGAACATGAATATAAATGATTCGAAAACTATTACCTTGTTTGAAGTCTTCTGGCACAAATGCCAGCCCCCAAACACTGCCCAACACAAGCAGCACCACAGCTGGCAAAGCTAACCAGGGAATCAAACGGCCGCTGAACTGATAAAACCAGCGTGGCGATCCCCATTTATGTATAAAAGCCCACATTGCCAAAACCGATACCCTAAGCTAGTAAATTCAACATGCCTTGCAAATATTCATTAACACTCAAAGCGACTGCATGCTTGAGGTCATTACGTCCTCGACACACGTTTAACAACTGCAACGCCTCATTGTAAAACAGCACGGTCCTTCGCACTGTAGTCCATTGGTCCCATTATTGGTCTACGCTGATCCGTAACGACGCTGAAATAGCCAATGGTGCCAACGCAATCGCGAGCAATAAAAACCCCGCCAGCACCGATAACTGCGGCAAATACGCCGCCGATTCTGCTGCAGACTGGACGGCACTGCTGCCAAAAATCAGCACCGGAATATACAGGGGTAGCGTAATCAATGACAGCAACAGCCCCCCTTTTCGCAGCCCCACCGTTAGCGCAGCCGCGATGGCACCAATAAAGCTCAACACCCCAGACCCCAGCAGTAAACTCATCATCATTACTGGCATTCCGGTACTGGGCATTTGCAGAATTAATGCCAGCACCGGCGAAATCAAACTCAACGGTAGTCCGGTCATCAACCAATGAGCCAAGACTTTAGCCATAACTTGGGGATATAAGGGCACAGGGCTGAGCAGCATCTGCTCAAGACTGGCATCGTCAAAGTCGCCCCGAAACAAATGGTCCGTCGCCAACAAAGACGCGAGCAGTGCCACCACCCAGACGATGCCCGGTGCCAATTGGCCCAGCAGCGCTGGATCGGGGCCGATGCCCAATGGAAACAGCGAGCAGACCATCAAGAAAAAAATCAGCGGGTTGCTCCACTCACTTCCCCGGCGCAACGCTGCCGAGAGATCGCGGCGCAATACCGCCATCGCCACGCCAAACAGACTAATGGAGGCTGACATCACCGCCTCCCAACTCCAGCAACCGGTGCTGCCCTTGTGTATTGAGCGTGTGGTGGGTGGTTAGCAATACCGCCCCACCCTCGTTACAAAAAGCCTCCAACCACCCCTCGATCTCCGAGACACCTTGCTGGTCTATCGCGGTAAACGGCTCATCCAGTATCCACAACGCGGCCGGTTGGCAAAATAAACGGGCCAGTGCCGCACGACGCTGCTGACCCGCAGATAAGCTGGAACAGGGCTGCTGTTCAAAACCTGTTAAACCGACTTTGTTCAACGCAGCAAACAATTTTGTCTCTGCCACCACCAAGCCCTGAATAGCGCAGGACCAGCGCAGATTTTCCAGCGGACTCAGCACGGCTTTATTACCCAAGCCATGACCGAGATAAAGGGTATCGCTGCGAAATTGCGCTAGCACCTTTGACATCTCTTCGCCCCGCCAGAACACCTTGCCCTCATAACGGGAGGACAGGCCCGCCAAAATCCGTAACAGGGTGGTTTTGCCACTGCCATTTGGCCCGGCGATTTGCAGCATTTCTCCGGCGAACAGAGAGAAACTCAACGAGGAGAACAGGATGCGGTCGTCACGTTCACTAAAAAGTTGTTGAATTTGCAGAAGGGGATCAGCCAAAACCGCGCTCGCCAGTGGGTAAAAAACTCGGCCAAGTATATACGAAGTGAAGACAATTTCCCCGCACCGGGATTTTCAATTCTCGAACCGAAGTTAAAGAACCGGAGGGTTAACCCAAAAAAGAATTAAACTTGGTTCTTACGCTGGGACCACTGTGCGACATCATTAGCCAACAAATCCAAATACGCCATTGCCCGACGACGCTCTTCGCGACTGCCGCCATCCTCTAGCTTCAAGAGTAAATCCCGCACCCAGCACAACTCTCGACTAAAGTAATGCAGCTCTTCAACAACACGTTGGTCTACCATTGCCGCCGCAGCCTTGTTTTGAACAACACGGCTATCGTCATTTCGACTATCACCACCATCTTGCCACCAGCTCTTTGCCGTATCCGTCGTTAAATCTGGCAAGCTCTGAGCCTCCGCGTTATGGCTGAGAATATCCACCTTGGCTTCCGGCGCAGCTGTTGTGGGCTTGTGATGTAAACCGCCTGTCTTCTGCTGGGACGAAGACGCAAATGAGGGGATTGAGTCGGTAGGCGTATGAACATGATAACGGGGCTGCTCTAACGCCTGTTGTAAACGACGGCTCAACTCGCTATCGACTACCGGTAACGCATCACCCCGCTGGGCGCAGGCAAACATCTCGGTCAAACTAGAAACTACAGCATCAATCAAGTTCAGCAAGGCCGGGCTCAATACAGCACGACGCCCCCGCATTTGTTGAATCACATCAGCCCCAGACAAGGACAGCTCCGCAATGGATTCCATTTCCATCACCCGGGCACCCCCATATAGGGTATGAAAACTGCGATGGATATTGTCGAGAATTCGCTGGCTATCGTAGCCGTATTGCAACTCACTTACCTGCATCACCAAGCGTTCGACAATTTCCTCAGCCTCCGCCAAGAAAATAGTCAATAAGCCATCGCCACCTTCACTGTCTAGCATCTTGACTTACATCCTCGATATTGGCGGCGTATCGCCCGCACATTCAGAATTGACCTTAGGGAGAAAAGCAGGCCAGCATCGCCGCGAGCTTTTTCTCTAGCATTGCGGCAGTAAAAGGCTTAAGTAAAAAACCATTAACGCCAGCCTGCGCCGCATGGCTAATATCCTCGCGATTGGCCTGGGATGCCGTCATTAAAACTGGCGTTTCCCACAAACGCTTATCCGCTCGAATTGCCCTGAGTAAATCTAAGCCGGTCATTTCCGGTAAGTCCAAATCGCAAATCAAAAAATCTACCCGTTGATTATGCAACGACGTTAAAGCACTCAGCCCTTCACTGGCTTCGGAAATATGTCGACAACCAATATCCATCAATAAATTACGTAGCATTCGCCGCATACACGCGGTTTCATCCACCAATAAAATTCGCAATTCAGCCCGACGTAACGGTTTAACCCGTTGATCACCGCGATCATCGCCATCCACACTGCCTTCGCCAAAAGGATCTGGGCCCATGCCATCAAAATGACGGTTCATACGCGCTGGGCTTCCGCAGCAATGGACTCTGAGCTTAAGAGCTGTTCAACAAAAAATTCCAAATGCCCCTGCGAGCGCATCGCCATGGGCCAGGCACTCACCTCTTCTGCCAAACGTTTCAGCGCCCGCGCCGCCGGGCTGCCAGGGGCTGCTGTTAATAACAATTGCTGCTTACGCACGGCATTACGTAGCGCTTCATCAAACGGAATCGTGCCAGCATATAGCAAGCCAACATCCAGAAAGCGGTCGCAAACACCTTGCAGCTTTGCAAACAGTGCTCGGCCTTCTGTCTCGCCTTTGACCATATTGGCTAAAATTCTAATTCGCCGTTTGCCGTAATCTTGGCTCAGTACTTTTATCATCGCGTAAGTATCGGTAATGGACGACGGCTCATCGCACACTACCAACAAAACATCCTGGGCCGCAGCCACAAAACTCACCACCGAATCGCCAATACCCGCCGCCGTATCAATAATCAACACATCCAGTTGCGATGCTAATTCGCTGAAAGCGCGAATAATGCCGGCATGATGCAAGCTATCCATCCGCGTTAACCGACGCGTGCCTGACGATGCCGGAATAATCTTTAGTCCAGACGGACCCTCCAGCATAATGTCCAGCAAACTGCATTCACCATCTAATACTTGCTCAATATTTTTAGTGGCTTTTAAGCCCAGCAACACATCAACATTTGCCAAACCAAAATCCGCATCAAGCAGCGCCACGCGTTGTCCCGCTTCGGCAAGAGCGCAGCCAAGATTAATCGACACATTGGTTTTACCTACGCCGCCTTTGCCGCCACTGACTGCAATCACTTGTACTGGCTTAACCATGCTCGCCTCCCACTCGAGGGAAAATAACATCCCAACGTAAACCCAGCCGATACTCGCCGAGCTTTCTTGCCCCAGCCATCGCCATTATTTTTTTCAGTAGCCGTTCATCAACATCGTTCACTGTTAGCAATATCACAAAATGTCCCAACGCCACTTCCTTTAAGAATGGCTTCAGGGCGGGAAGATCTTGAGACAGCCCCAGCAAACCGCCGAGCCAAGCACTAAACCCCAACACACACAGCGGCAAACTCCACAGCGTGGTCGTGCGTAGTGCCCCCTCGGGCAAGCTCCACAGCGACACCAATAAAATGGCGGCCAACAGCCCCAGCACCAAGCCCCAAAATCCCCACAAAATACTTAGCCTAAGAACACTTTTAGTTTCAAAAAATGACGCCACCGGCAAGCCTTTCTGGCTTATCGCTGCCGATGATTCCGTTACCACCGACCACTTCCAGCCGACTAAGTGACGCTGGTTCAGTAATTCTGCGACGGCTGTCACTGTCTCCAGATCATTGCAGGCATATATCAAACGCTTTGAAGCCATTTACGCGCCAGCCTTTATTTCAGGGACTGAAGTCGTTCAGAGGCACTGACAACCTCCGTTAAGCGAATTGCCAATTTCTCATCTACCACGACCACCTCGCCCCTCGCAATTAAAGTCCCGTTGACCAGCACATCCAAGGCTTCCCCCGCCTGCCGGTCCAGTTCGACAACACCGCCTTGATGCAACTGCAGCAAATCCCGAATGGCCATATCCGTACCGCCCACTTCCAGGGTCAAGCGCACGGGAATATCCATCACCCGTTCCAAATCGGGTTCGGCAGCATTGCGGTTTTGCAGGCGCTCGTCCCCAATGCTGGTATTTGCCCGTTCTAAGTCGACACCGTCCGCTTTTGAATTCCCCGAAGCGCTTATCTCTGCTTTCAATGCGTCTCGCTGACGTCGCAAATCATTATTTTGGTCATCCATATTTTTCCTGCTTTACACCTTTACCCGCGTGACGACCGACTCACCACGACAACAATCACGTTTGACTACAAGGACTCGTTTAACTTGAGTGCCAGTTTGTTATTGATAATGCCTAGGCTTGCCCGATACAACGGCATGCCCGCTGCTTTTAACACGGCCTGATTCTGATGCCCCAGCTGGATCACATCACCGGCTTGCATCTGGGTCAATGTTCGCAAGCTGATATTTTTTTCTGCCAGAGTACAGTGGGTGCTGACCCGGGTATCCATCACCGCACTGCGAATAGACCGACGCCATAACGGGTCGTCGCTAAAGGAACGGTCCAGCAAGTCGGGCCGCATCAGTGTATTGCGGACCGGTTCCAAGCAGGACATGGGAAACACCAGATGAAATTCGCCACCGGTGCCCTCACTGTCAACCACAAAGCGGCTCACCAAGACCGGGTCGGCACTGCCCGCGATAACCGCCATCACCGGATTCACCTCCCGGCTAACAACCTCACACTGTAGGTTTAACAACGGTGACCAGGCAGCATTGAGGTCATCTATTAACAAACGGGAAAAACGCTCAATCAAACGCTGCTCAGCAACACTAAAATCCCGACCATCTACGGCCGAACCGCGGCCACTGCCCCCAAATAACATATCGAGCAAACGAAAGATCAGCCGCGCATCGGCCATGATCATCGCAGCCCCGCCCAGCCCAGCCAAACGCAGCAAACTGAGGCTACTAGGGATATAAAGACTGTGTTGATAGGCACCATAACTGCTGAACTGCAGCGACTGGGGAATAATTTCGGTGGGACGACCCAATAAGCGAGAGAGGCTGGCGCGAAACTGCTCGGCAAAGCGCTGATTTAAACGCTCCAAGCCCGGCAGAGACTCTCGCCGAATATGACGCCGACTGGCCAGGTCAAAGGGCTGGGCATCGTTTGCGGCCCCATTGGCACTGATATCCTGCGTGTCGACATTGCTAAGCAAGGCATCGATTTCTTCTTGACTGAGGATATCTTTCATTACGTAACCTGCACCCTTTAGCTTTTGGCCTTTAATGTGATTGCTGAGCGCTTAATGAGTCACCTGCTTCCAACTCGCCAGCTCACGCTGATAATCGTCTAATGCCTGGCGAGCCAGGCCCAGCTCCTGCCGTGCACCATCAAAAACACCATTTCGCCCTCGTCGCTCCAGCTCCAGCAATCGCTGGGATAAGCCCACTGCACCAACACTGGCCGCCGCACCTTTTAAAGTGTGGGCAAGCTTTTGCAAAGTCTCAGCATTTTCGCCATCAATCGCAGCTTGCATCAAATCAAACTGCAATATCGCATTATTGGCAAAAACCGCTAATAGCTCATCAAGGTCGTCTCCCATCACCTCTTGGAGTTCATCAAGAAAATTCCGGTCTATGCTGCTTAAACTGCTCATATTGAATGCATCCGTTTATTCAACTGCTTTATACATACCGCTATTGCCAACGCATTGGCAGCGATCAGCTTATCCCTAATTTTCGAGAATCAATAATAATCTCGCCCAAATCAGCCAATTTTCGAGCCACACCAAGGATTTCGTCCCGAGCTTCAACCGAAGCCGCTTGATAGCCCTTAACACCATGTCGCAGCTTTTGACTTAACTCACTGCGTCGGCCCCTACTTAACGCCTTTAATATGCGGCTACGACTGGCATGGGGTAAATCCATAACCGCGGTAGCCAACAAGTCCACCGCAAGAGGCTCAATGACTTTTTTCAATTCTTGACTGGGCAAGCTAAGCAACTCATTAAAGTCGAACATCATCGCTTCAATTCGGGCGGCTCGTTGGGGCTCCATACTGCTCAGCGCCGCCAGCAAGTCGCTCTCTTGCTGCGTCGAAAGTTCTTTAAGCAAATCTGCCGCCAGTCGCTCCCCTTTCACCTGTTGCTTTAACTCAGAGCCACTGCCGTTAAGGTGACTAGACAATACTGCGTCTAACTCTTCAAGTGCCAACGACGAGATATTTTCCAGGCTCGACAAACGGTCTAACAAGTCTTGACGCTGGCCTTCAGGTAGAGACATTAATACCTGGCTGCCCTGCTTTGGACTTAAACACGCAACCAGAACCGCCTGAATTTGCGGATGCTCGTTGCGCATAATTTCAGCGATACTGTGTGCATCCAGCCAGCGCAATTTGGCAAGCTGACTATCAGAAGACAAGGCTGACAAGCGTTCACCCAACAAGCGGCCACGCTCACGGCCTAAAGCATCGTCGAGCATATGTCGCATATCTTCACGACTATACGAGCGAATATTAGACGCTTGAGCAGCATCGTGAATAAAGCGCTGCAACACGCGGTTGCTTGCGCCTTCACCGTAATCTTCTAAGTTCAACATGGCACTGCTCAACCGCTGCACATTTTCAGGGGGCAACTCCCTCAGCACCGCGATGGCTTGATCACGATCCAGCGACATTAAAACCATTGCCGCCTGCTCAGTATTACTGAGACTGCTTAAATCTGCGGAGAACTTTTGGCTACGACTCATCCTGCTCCATCCATTGACTCAGTACATTGGCGATGCGACGTGGCTCGTGCTGGGATAAGGCCTGCAAGCCCTCCGAGGCCGACTCCCCATGACGGAGGGGCTTGCGACCAGTGACACCATGGGCAATCGCGCCATAAGCAAGCGGACTACGATCAAACGACCCACGATAAGCAGACTGCCAAAACATTAGCCCGAATAAACCGCTCAAAAAAATGGCCAGCCCCACCAACACAATATCCAGATCACTAAAACTGGCATACCACAGCTGGTTCGCATTATCGAGAAAGGGCCGCGCAACCAATTGAAGCGTCGCCAGCTCTTCCTGCTCGGTCACATTAGCAGCGTTCATACCCAAGGCGGGTAACAGCAACTGCCTAATTAAACGTTGTAACTCGGGATCAATCGACTCCCTATTGAGCAATATCACCACTTTAACGGCATGCTGATTATTGCCAATCGTAGAGTCAGACGCAGCTGACACCCCGGCGTAATGCACTAACAGCCGCATATCATCGGGGGTAATGATTGGCCGCAGCAATGTCCGCAATTTGGTTTCTAAAACCGCTTCGCGCTGGCTTTGCAAATCGTAGGGGTTAACGTCGGTGCCAATGGCCACTGGCTTATGTTCAGCGCCAAATAGATTCGAAGAGGGAAAGACCAAGCGAACCAATACAGCCGATAAGGACAGGCACAGCACAAAAAACAGCAGTGCTGTGGTAATGCTTCCCCTGTGTGTCCTTAACTGCGGCAACGTCCGACCTCATACGATCAAGCTGTCGATATTTTGACAAACCACCAAGAAACGGGCGCAAAAACTGTCGAAATATTGACACAAAAGCTGCTTTTATAAGCAAAAACAGCCACTTGTCGTAAAGGTAGCAGGTTTCAGGCCAGCTTTTCGCTTACTATGCACGCGCCATAGATTAGCCAAGGGACGGTGTTACCAGCTTGCTCACCAGCGTATTTATTATTAACGGTGTTTAGTGCAGCTGGGTCACTTCAATAAAGTCGTTTTCATGCACGTCGGTCGGAATATTACCCGCATCCACCGTCTGCGCGGAATCAAAACCATACTCCTGGCGCTCACCACTGCGGTCAATTTCCAAGCTGGCAAAATCAAAGAGATTGCCGTCGGCCATTTGCGACGGGGCAATGTTTTGCATAGATGAAAATATTTTCTCGATACGGCTCGGGTCGCTCTTTTCCCAATCCAGCAGCATCTGGCGGATATTTTGGCGCTGCAAATTTTCCTGCGATCCGCAAAGGTTACACGGAATAATCGGAAATGCTTTGCTCTGGGCGAATTGCTCTATATCCCGCTCCCGACAATACGCCAAGGGGCGAATAACAACATTACGGCGATCATCAGACAACAGTTTGGGCGGCATTCCTGCCATTCTTGAACCGTAAAACATATTTAAAAACAGTGTTTGAACAATATCGTCTTTATGATGACCCAAAGCAATTTTGGTGGCGCCAATCTCTTCGGCAAAGGCGTAAAGGGTTCCTCGTCGCAGTCGCGAGCACAGGCCGCAGGTCGTTTTACCTTCTGGGATTTTTTGCTTAACAATCGAATAGGTATCTTTATTGACGATGTAATATTCAATACCCAGCGTATCCAGGTATTCTGGCAGAATATGCTCGGGGTAACCCGGCTGCTTCTGGTCCATATTCACCGCCACCAGATCAAATTTGATCGGCGCGCTCTTCTGCAAATTCATCAGAATATCCAGCATGGTGTAGCTGTCTTTACCACCAGACAGACACACCATAATGCGATCGCCCTCTTCTATCATGCAGTAATCGTCAATCGCTTGACCGGTATGACGGCGGATGCGTTTTTGCAGCTTGTTAAATTCCAGCTTAGACAAGGTGGTCATGGGGCCAACCTACTCGGGAGTGTGGGTAGAAACGAAAGGGCGGCATTATATAGAAACGGACAAATTACAGCCAATGCTTACGGCGGCCAGAAACGCTAAAGTCCATTCAATCACGCTATTTGATCGCAAAACCGCCGCCAGTTTGCACTTCTGTCACACGGTCCACTGGCAATCTTTGCCCGACATGCTTATCATTACCGCGCCAAAAATACCTGGCACGAGGTGTAAAGGTACCTCTAATGCGTTTCTGGTAAATTCCTGCCCAGCACCCGCTCAGCGATAATGTGCGGTAAAGTACTTGGCCAAGAATGAGTTAAATGTATTAGAGGTGCCTTTTCACGGCCAGACCCCGGCACGGGTGCAGCGTCGGAAGGTGTAATCCACCTCCGATTGCACCCGCTCTCAAATTCTTGATCAGAGTCTTTTACCAAATACCAACAAAGGGAACGCTCCATGAAACAACCCGTTCGCGTCACCGTTACAGGTGCAGCCGGCCAGATTGGCTACGCTCTTCTTTTCCGCATCGCCTCCGGTTCCATGCTGGGCGAAGACCAACCCGTTATTTTACAACTGCTGGACATCACTCCTGCTCTTGACGCCCTGCAAGGCGTGAAAATGGAGCTGGAAGATTGCGCATTCCCACTGCTGGCCGGTGTTGTTTGCACTGACGATCCCAATGTTGGTTTTAAAGACTCTGATTATGCTCTGCTTGTTGGTGCCCGCCCTCGCGGTCCCGGCATGGAGCGTAAAGACCTGCTAGAAGCCAACGCAGCGATCTTCTCGGTACAAGGCAAAGCCATTGACCAAAACGCCAGCAAAGACATCCGCGTATTGGTTGTCGGCAACCCAGCCAACACCAACGCCCTGATTACTCAGCGCAACGCACCGTCTATTCCTGCTCGCAACTTCACCGCAATGACTCGCCTTGATCACAACCGCGCCATGACGCAAATTGCCCAGAAAACCGGCAAAACCGTCAATGACGTCACCAACATGACCATCTGGGGCAACCACTCTGCCACTCAGTATCCAGACCTGTTCAATGCTAAAGTCGATGGCAAAACAGCATCTGACCTCGTTGATCAAGCCTGGCTGGAAAGCGACTTCATCCCCACTGTTCAACAGCGTGGCGCGGCGATCATCAAAGCACGTGGCGCCTCTTCTGCCGCCTCTGCTGCCAATGCTGCCATTGACCATATGCGCAGCTGGGCACTGGGCACCGAAGGTGACGACTGGGTATCAATGGGCGTTTACAGTGACGGCAGCTACGGCATCGCCGAAGGCCTGATCTACTCTTTCCCTTGCCGCTGCAAAGACGGTCAGTGGGAAATCGTTCAAGGTGTTGAAGTAAATGAGTTCAGCCGCGGTAAAATGGACGCGACAGCTCAAGAACTGACCGAAGAGCGTGACGGTGTTAAGCACCTTCTGCCCTAAACCGGTTTAGCACCCTGGCGATTCACTCATCGCTAGACCGCTAACGTCAAAAGCGACCTCCGGGTCGCTTTTTTTGTTTTAAACCACCAAAAGATCTAAAAACGTAATTCAAAGCCGCTTAATCACCCCCGTGTGACACACACCTCCCCAGCGATACCGGCGGCAACGGCGGTCTACTGGATACCGGCTCAGAGGCCGGTATGACGACAAAAAAGCACGCTGAGCAGAAGGCTTTACAAAACTTTTCTGCTAAAAACTGGCAGTTTCCTCACCCCCATCTATACTCACAATGACACACACAAAACGATGGAGGACATTGCCCCACATTTACAAAATCTGCAAAAAAGAAGTCAACTGAAGTACTCCAAAAAATAATAGTCAGGAGATTACTATGCTCTCAGTTCACCGTTACTCAAAAAACCTTATTATCGCGCTGCTGTTGTCCGTGTTTGCCGTTCCAGCCGTTGCAAGTAGTATCAACGTCGTCTACGACGAAGCGACCTCGCGCTCTTCAAAACGTGTTCAGGCCTTATTTCTGGATTCCAATATTTCTTCTCGATTAATAGAAGTTGCCGAGCAAGATTGGCGAATCCCCGACGGTCTCACCCTCCATTTTGTTGATTCTGACGAACCAGAAATGTATTACGGCGCGGGTAACAACGAAATCGTTGTGTCCTACGCGTTTTTACCTGATTTTCAGAAACAATTGAAAAAAGTTGGTATTGGCAACAGCAAGCAAGAGCGCTTAGAAACCTCGCTGCGTTTTACCCAGATTTTGATGTTTATGGAGTTGGGTTACGCCATGTTCGATAAGGCCGATGTCATTACCACCGGCCGAGGTGAGCAAGAGTCCGTCGCATTTATGATCTCCACCATTATGGAATCGGACAAACGCCACGGCATCGACACCTTTGAAGTACTAGGCGCGTTTCTTGCCCTTTCACACGAAGCCTCAATCAGCCCCGAAGGGAGCGAAATTCGTCAGTATTGGGGGAATCGTGGCTTGATTATGAAACCGCCCTACGACGAGTTTTGCCTCATTGTCGGTAGCGCAACAGAAAAGTACCAAGACCTAGCCAACCAGCTGAAATACTCAACAGAGCGGGTTAGCGAATGTCAGGATAAATTCGCTAACAATAACAACAGCTGGATGAAGCAGCTGCAACCCTTCCAACGCTCAAAGGTAAGCGTCGCAGCCGATCTTTAAGCGCCGCCAATCCCCTTCCCGCCAGCCTACCGCAGCATTGCCGCGGTAGGCTTTTTTACTCCTCTATATTCATTACCGTCGCACCAAATTCCGTATGTCATATACCGCTATATTGTTAAAAAACAAGCAATTATCGCGATCTCTGTGCAACTTTCTTTGACACAAGCAAGGCCCTACCGGTTAAATGGTAATGCTAATTTCCCCACTGTCACTTACGCATCCTGGACCTTTGATTGAACGCCACGACCATTAACACACTCTTTTTGATTGGGTCCGTACTGGTTGCGGCGAGCATTCTATTCAGCGCCATGTCCTCTCGGTTGGGCATTCCCATCTTGGTGATTTTTCTCGGCGTTGGCATGATGGCCGGGGTCGATGGCTTTGGCGGCATTGTTTTTGACAACTATCCTCTCGCCTATTTAGTCAGCAACCTGGCATTGGCGGTCATTCTTCTCGACGGCGGGATGCGCACCCGTACCAGCAGCTTCAGGGTGGCGCTGCGACCAGCCCTTTCTCTTGCCAGTGTTGGGGTATTGATTACAGCCAGCCTGACTGGAGGGCTGGCCGCTTATCTGTTTGACCTGCCCTGGCTAGAAGGCATGTTGATTGGCGCTATTGTCGGCTCAACCGATGCCGCTGCGGTATTCTCGTTGCTGGGGGGCCAAGGCCTTAACGAGCGGGTCTCCTCCACCCTGGAAATCGAGTCGGGCAGCAACGACCCAATGGCCATGTTCCTGACCATTGCCTTGATTGACCTCATTGCCGCGGGCCAAAGTCAGATTGGCATTGGCATGTTGTGGCATTTACTGGTGCAGTTTGGGCTGGGTCTGTTTTTTGGTTTAGCCGGGGGCTGGCTGCTTTGGCGTCTGATCAACCGGGTCGAATTGGCCAATGGCTTGTATCCTCTGCTGGCGGTAAGTGGCGGGTTAATTATTTACGCCGTCAGCACCGGCCTTGGCGGCAGTGGCATTCTGGCTATTTATCTCTGTGGTTTGATCATTGGTAATCGGCCCATTCGCAACCGCCACGGCATTTTGCATATGTTCGACGGCTTGGCCTGGCTCAGCCAAATCGCCATGTTCTTGGTGCTGGGTTTATTGGTCACCCCCAGCGAGATGCTGCCCATTGCCCTGCCTGCACTGATATTGGCGCTGTGGATGATCTTGGTTGCCCGCCCCGCTGCGGTGTTTATCAGCCTTGCACCGTTTCGCAACTTTAACCTGCGTGAGCGGCTGTTTATTTCTTGGGTGGGTTTGCGGGGCGCGGTGCCGGTTATTCTGGCTATTTTTCCGATGATGGCCGGATTGGAAAATGCCCAGCTATTTTTCAATACCGCGTTTTTTATTGTCTTGGTCTCACTGCTCATACAGGGCAGCAGCTTAAGCTTTGCTGCCCGCAAAGCCGACGTATTAATACCGCCTATTCCCATGCCCATCTCTCGGGTAGGTATGGAGGTGCACCAAGCCAGTCAATGGGAATTATTCGTCTACGAGCTGGGGCCAGAGAAATGGTTTATCGGCAACGAACTCCGCGCGTTGCATTTACCCACTGGCACCCGCATTGCCGCGCTGTTTCGGAATAAAGTCCTGCAACACCCCAGCGGTAGTACCCAGTTATTGGCCGGGGATATTCTCTGCGTTATTGGCCACGAGGCCGACTTGCCCGCACTGGGAAAACTGTTCAGCGAGCCACCAAAACAAGCTTTGGATATGAGCTTTTTTGGCAGCTTTTTGCTCGACGCCAATGCCCGCTTGGGTGACTTGGCGGCGATTTATCCCATACCCTTAAAAGAGATTGACCCCGACGAAACCATCGGCAATTTTGTCAATCAGCGCGTAGGGGGCAAAACCGTCTTAGGTGACCACATACAGCACTGGGGGATGATCTGGACCGTTGCCGAAATGCAGGGTGAGCAGCTCCACAAAATCGGTGTGAAGCCCGTCAGCTAGCTTCTAATCTCACTACGCTACTCGGGCTTGGTGGGTTCAGCAGCGCTGCCATTTTCATTATTAGCGCTCTTATCAGCATGCTCCTCGGTTCGTGGGTCCATTTCAAACGCGGCCGGTGACGTCGCGGCCATCGGAATAAACGGCTCGGTTTCGTCCACAACCGGTAACACATGACTTTTTCGGCGCCGTGAAATACCAAAGGCAAACAACAGCAGGCAGCTTCCTGAATACAAAAACAGCCCACCGGGCCCAAACAACGACATCACCCCCGAGGCGATGGGAGCACCAATCGCCGAGCAAACACCCAGCACAAAAAGAATGCCACTGCCCACCATCACAAACTCGTCGGGGGTAGCACTGTCAGAGGCATGGGCCAGACAGATGGCATAGAGGGTCATAACTGAGCCGCCCCAAAACAAGGCCAATAATAGGGATAACTGTCCGCCACTATTAAACGCCAATGCCAGTGAGATGCCAGCCCCAAACAAGGTACTAAAAAACAGCACCAAGCGGCGATCATAGTGATCTGAAAGCCGTCCCAGCGGCAGTTGAAACAGCGCGCCGCCTACCACCACGGCACTCATAAACAAACTTAACCCCGCAGCATCCAGGCCTATTCCTTGGGCATAAATTGGTCCCAACGACCAAAACGCACCCGTCACCAAGCCACAGCACATGGCGCCGCCCATACCTACATGGGAGATTCGCCACAACTTTCGTAAATCCAGCTTTACCGCCTGCATCGGTGCCGGTGCCAAAGTCACGGTTAAGGATACCGGCACAATGGCCAGTGATAATAAGATAGAGGCCATCCCAAACAATTGGCCACTGGAAGGCTCAGCAAAGTTTATTAGCTGTTGACCTAAAGTGATCATGCCCAGATTAATCATGGTGTACACCGACAAAACCGTGCCACGGGTTTCTTTGCTCGCCCGGTCGTTTAGCCAGCTTTCAATGGTCATGTGTAAACCCGATACACAACTGCCCAATAAAAACCGCAGCAGCAACCACACCGCAAAACTGGGAAAATGGTGGAAGCAAAGCACCAGCGCAGAAACCAGCGATGCCAATACGGCATAACAGCGGATATGTCCCACCCGCCGAACAATATGCGGCGTGGTAATACAGCCCAGTACAAAACCGGCAAAATAGCTGGAGCCGGTCAGGGCAATTTCGGTTGCGCTAAACCCCACCAGCTGCGCTCGCAAGGGCAAGATAGTCAAAATCAGACCGTGGCCGGTTAAAAACAGCGCATTAGAGAGCAATAAAGACGCAATAGGAAAAAACAACTGTCGCATTCGATCCCTCTCATTCACAGTGGCTAGGCATTAGAATACCCAGACCATCCCTCCCTCGCTACGCTTCCAAGGCTTTTATACTAGCGTTATTAAAAAATAGGAGAATCTCTTTAATAGTCAGGCCACTAAACTGAACAATGTTTGTCACATTGCTAAACAAAGCGCTTGAACTACCCAAAAAGCCCGTCTACTGTGGCGGACTTCGCGCACTGCTTGGCCCTGTCCACCTGCCAAGAAATCGTTTACACCAGTATTAACAACACTCTTTGAGGGATGTAACGCGCCAATGATGAGGCTGCGGAAAAGTATTATCGCCGTGTTTATCGCCGCTGCCGCGCTACTGCTCTGTGCCCAAAGCCGAGCAGAACTGCTGGTAATGGCGGATATTTCGGGCGCCGACGACTCTCTAGATAGTGCCATACAAGACAATATCCGCGCCCACCTCAGCGCAGACAATCTGCCCTGTTCCACCAGTGAAAGAAGTTTACTCCGCGCTCTGCGTAAAAGCGGCGACGAGATATCCCGCGCCATGCGGGCACTGGGCTATTATCACAGCAGTTGGAAAATCTCCCATAAAAAAGACAGCCGCTTGGAAGAAGGCATTAGTAAAAAACTGATTAATAAACGCCAAGACTGCTGGAAGGTTCGAGTGGTCGTGACACCCGGTGAGCCGGTAATAATGACCCAAGTCGACGTCAAGGTATTAGGCGAAGCCAGCACCGACCCGGTTTTTCAAGACTACTTAAACGAGTTGCCCGCCAAAGTAGGCCAACAACTCAACCACGCCGCCTACGAAGACATTAAAAAGGGTTTAAACCAAAGAGCCCGCAACTTTGGTTACTTTGAAGCCAAGCTCGATACCCACACGCTAGAAATAGACACTGACACAAATCAGGCAAACATCTCCATCAGCTTTGATAGCGGACCTCGCTACCACTTTGGCGCGGTGACGTTTTCTGCGTCGCCGCTGGGTGAGCCCTTATTAGAGCGATTCTTGCCCTTTCAAATCGGCGAGGCCTTTAATAACAACAAGCTCATCGAATTTCAAAGCAAGCTGGTCAGCAGCGGCTATTTCGACAGCGTCAGTGTCGACCAACAAACCTCAGAAAGCGACGCCAAAACCGTGCCTATAGCGGTCACCACCACCCCCAAAACACGCTACGAAACCACGGCGGGTATTGGCGCCTCCACCGATACCGGGCCGCGCTTAAGCTATGGGCTGCGCAATCGACGTGTTAACCCCGACGGCGATACCTACCAAGTTAGCAGCCAGCTATCGCCGGTGCAGTCCAACTTGGGTTTTCAATACTCCCAGCCTCGGGCCAACCCGTTGACCGAAAAGCTGCAATGGTCAACGGGGATAGAGACCGAAGACACCGACACGGTAGATAGCACCAGCTTTCAGGCGAAGGTGGCCTTAATCGATGAAACCAGCAGCAACTGGCTACAAACCACCAGCCTTAAGTTTTTGCGGGAAGACTATGAGGTTTCTGACGTCGACCGCAGCTCGATACTACTGATCCCAGAAATTGCCTGGACCAAAAGCCAAAGCAACAATCCACGCTATCCTACCAAGGGCTGGCGAATCACCGCAGCCGTACGTGGCGCAGTAAAAGAAGTGGTATCCGACATCAGCATGGCGCAGGTAGAAACCGACGCGAAACTCATACTGCCACTTTTTGGTGGCCGCGTTATCAGCCGCGCGGGTTTTGGCGCCACCGCGCTGGACGAATTTGACGAACTGCCCGCCTCGCTGCGATTTTTTGCCGGTGGCGACAATAGTGTGCGGGGCTTTGGCTACAAAGATTTGGGCCCTGAAGATGACGAAGGCGAAGTTATCGGTGGCCAACACCGCATTACTGCCAGTATAGAATATGATCACAAAGTATGGCGGGATTTTGCCCTGGCCACCTTCTACGATGTGGGTAACGCCTTCGACTCAAAAGACTTTACCCTGTATCACAGTGCTGGTATCGGTATTCGCTGGTTTAGCCCCATCGGTCCAATTCGTATTGATTTGGCCTTCCCGTTAAAGGACGGCAGCTACCGCATTCATTTATCGATGGGGCCAGATTTATGAGCCCAACAAAATTGACCAATCCAGCAAAGCCCGACTCAAACAAAGCCCCTCGCTGGCAACGCAACTTAGCGGTCAGCATCCTTGGCATGCTGCTGATTGCTGTTATCACTATTGGCTCATTAGTCGCCCTACTCAGCACGGAAAAAGGCAGCCAATGGTTGCTCGCCCTCGCAAATGACAAGGTCGAGCTATTTGATTACCAGCACGCCAGTGGCAATCTCGCCGATGGTCTGCAAATCAGTCACTTGCAAATTCATGCGGGTGGTACCCGCATCGATATCGCTAGCCTGGAAAGTCGCTGGCAATTCTGGGAGCTGCTCAGAGGCCGGTTTAGTATCAGCCAGCTGCATGTTCAGAAACTCGACATCCACCGCTCTAACAAACAAGATCAGACGCCCACTGCACCCGGCGCATGGCCGACATTGTCGCTACCGCTGCCGATCGCCATTAAAGATTTAATGGTGCATGAACTCAGCATTTATCAAGGCGACAGCATTCAGGTCATTGAGACGATTAAACTCCAGGCGAGCATCAGCCCTTTAGGTTTAACCGTTAACAATGTAACGGTGCAAAAAGGCGAACAGCAACTTGCACTGCAAGGCGAAATCGCAGCGGCGTTTCCCTACCCACTTAAGCTCAATATCCATTGGCAGAGCACACTAAACGACAAACAGCAACTCCGGGGTGAAGGCAGCGTCTCTGGCAATTTACATACGCTAAATATCCAGCATCAACTGCTGTCACCCTATGTGCTAAATACTAAAGGCGAGTTAGCACTGGCGGTGAATGACGCCGTGATGCAAATCGATCCCGATACGATCAGCGTGGATATCCATAACCAATGGCCGCAAACCCCCATTGCGGTTGGCGCCGATGACAGCCTACAAAGCCAAGGCCAGTTAGATATAAAAGGTCGATTTGACCGCTACGTACTGAGCCTTAACAGCCGTTTAGCAGCACAACAGAAAAACGGCACTGCTCCGCAGAATAATCGCGCGGCACCGGCAAAGGCGACACCCACAAATCCGCCAGAGTCGCTTGTGCAAACGGCACTTGCCAAACCCAGTCACATTTCTATCAATGTTCAAGGCAACAAACTGGCGCTGCAGCTCAGTGACAGCAGTGTGGAAAGTCATCTCGGTAAACTTGTTATTAACGGCAAAGCCGACGCCAATGCCCTGCTCAACGGCGGCGGTCCGGTAAGCTGGGATATCAGTACCGTCTTACAAAATATCACCCTGGAAAAATTACTGCCCCAGTGGCCCGCCGTCATTAACGCCAACGCGGTTAGCCAAGGTCAGTGGCAGGATGATAAATACACTATCGCCGTCAATCTCAAATCACTAAAAGGGGAGTTACGGGGTAACCGTATTGATGGTAAAGGCAATATCGCCATAACTGAAACCTCCCAATCCATCTCAAATTTCACAGTTAATATTGGCGATAATGCCCTGCGGGTAACAGGCACCCGGCAAGACAACATTGATCTTAACTGGAATATAAACGCCCCCAAACTCACTCAACTGTATAAGGGCCTGAGTGGTCAACTCATGTCACGTGGCGAGCTATCGGGTAGCTTGTCCGCACCCAATGTTAATGCCACCGCCGAAGGCAAATACCTCAAGTTTGACGGCAACAAACTCGATACCGCCACGTTAAATGCCAACATCCAAAAAAATGTATTGGACTTACAACTGCAGCTCAGCGGCATTGAAGCCGCGGCATTAAAAGATGCCGAACTCGCGGTGAATATTCAGGGGAATATGAACCGTCATAGCGTTTCTAGCCAGCTGCACAATGGCATGGAACACCTTACCCTAGACTTGAGTGGTGGTCTTAAGGACCAACGTTGGCAAGGCGAAATTTCTCGCTTGAATATCAACTCGTCCACCGCCGGAGACTGGCAACTTAAAAAGCCAGCGCCGCTTTATGCCGCCGCCGACAACGTGCAGCTTGAAGACTTTTGTCTGCAACAAAAACAAGCCTCCATCTGCAATCAATTGCATTGGCAAAACCAAACCCTGACAACCAAGGCGAGCTTGAACAACGTCGCCATTGAAAACTTTATTCAAGGCATGCCCGAAGGTAGCGGCGTAAGCGGTCGCCTGAATGCCGAGCTTAACGCTGAGGGCCCCATCACTGCATTAAAAGCAGAGGTGAAGGCTTCCATTGATTCACTGCTGATGCGTTACAAGCCCGCCGAAGATGAAGCGCTTGTCGAGTTCGACGGCAAATTTAGCCTTGCTGCGCAATCTGACGGCAAAAAAGCCACCGCCCAAAGCCGCTTTAGTTTAGCCGAGTTTGGCGAGCTAAA
Source organism: Spongiibacter sp. IMCC21906 (assembly GCF_001010805.1). Classification (NCBI taxonomy): domain Bacteria; kingdom Pseudomonadati; phylum Pseudomonadota; class Gammaproteobacteria; order Cellvibrionales; family Spongiibacteraceae; genus Spongiibacter; species Spongiibacter sp. IMCC21906. Next base: position 2,502,351 of record NZ_CP011477.1, read on the forward strand.
TGCCCAACTTTCAATGGACGCCTTAAACGCCGATGCCAATCTGCAGGGTGAAATCCAAGCTGGCTTTAGCAATCTGCAATGGCTGGGTTCACTGCTGCCCCAACTGGAAAAACTCGACGGTAAACTCGATAGCAATATCAATATTGCCGGTCAGCTTTCCAAACCCGTTATCGCTGGCGAAGTGTCGCTGCAAGCACTGCGCATGGATATTCCAGACCTGGGCTTAAATTTACGCGACGGTGAACTATCGGCCAAGATCGACAACGATTCTCAGTGGCAAACCACCGCCAAGGTCATGTCTAAAGACAGCGCACTGTCTCTTTCAGGTCAAGGTTCTCTAGACGGTAAAAACGGCCCCGTTGGCACATTAACGGTGACCGGCGATCGTTTCTTGCTAGCCGACACTGACGACTTGCGAGCAATGGTCAGCCCCAAGATCGATATTCAACTCAAAGACGAAACCATCGATATTGGCGGCAAACTGGCCATTAACGAAGGCCACTACCATCTAAATGCCCTGCCCTCCCAAGCGGTTGATGTATCCGGCGACGAACGCATTGTCTCCAAAGAGCCAGAAAATCAGCTGGGTGGCCGACCATTGAATATCGAAATAAATCTGGCGCTGGATAAAAGCTTTACCTTTAAGGGCTTGGGCTTTAGCACTGCGCTGGGGGGCAACTTGCGCATTAAGCAAAAAGGCGACTCGGCACCCCAAGCCTACGGCAGTATCAATCTGTACGACGGCTTGTACAAAGCCTATGGCCAAAAACTAGCGGTAGAAAGCGGCATATTGATTTTTCAAGGGCCGCTGGACAACCCCGGTTTGAACATTACCGCGGTGCGAGAAACCAAAGACGGCACCGCTGGTATTCGCATTGGTGGCTATGCTCAGGATATTCGCAGTGAATTATTCTCAAACCCCGCCATGTCACCCACTAACACCATGGCTATTTTGGTCACCGGTAAAGCGCCATCGCAAATGAACCAGGACGATGCCAATCAGGTTGCGAATGCTGCCACCGCATTGGGGATTTCTCAAAGCGCCGGAATCAGCAATACTCTTAGAGAAACCTTCGGAGTAGATGTACTCAGCTTGCAAGGCGGTGAAACCTACACCGAAAGCTCATTGGTGGTCGGTAAATATCTTAATCCCAAGCTCTTTGTCAGCTATGTGCAAAACCTGTTTACCCCGGTTGGCGCAGTGCAGCTGGAATATAGCCTGACCGACAACCTCGGTTTAAAAGCCCAATCGGGCAAAGAGCAAAGCATCGACTTGCTCTACAAGGTCGAGCACGGCGATTAGTGTTGCGAGGCGACGTTAAGCGCTCAGCTGCCCTATATCATGGCCGCCCCACATAAGCACTGTTAAACCATGAGTTTAAAACAACGATTTCATGGTGCCGCCATCCACAGTGAGGGTCGCACCCGTCACATAGCTGGCGGCATCTGACAACAAAAATGCGCCGACCTTGCCAAACTCCATCGGATCACCATAACGGCCAAGCGGAATGTTTGCTTCATTTTCGGTCTTGGCTTGTTCGACGCTACCGCCCGTTCGCTGCGCCTGAGCAACATCCAATGACTTCACCCTGTCGGTGTAGATCAATCCGGGAATAAGATTATTCACTCTGATGCCGTCGCCCGCATATTGCCGTGACAAGGTTTTTACTAAGCTGCTGACTGCCGAACGCATCACATTCGAGAGCAACATAATTGGCGCGGGTTCTTTCACGGTGCTGGAGGTGATCGCCAGAATCGCCCCACCTCGCTTTTTCAGCTCGGGTAACACCGCATTGACCATCCGCACCGCACTCATCAGTGTTAACTCAAACGCGGCCTGCCAATCGCTATCGTCAAAGTCTTCAAAACTTCCCGGAGGCGGTCCGCCAGCATTGACCAGCAAACCGTCCAAACGACCAAAGTCGCCAATTGCTGAACTGATCGCAGTTTGAATACTCGCGCCATCACTGGCGTCCATGACATAAGCTTTCACGGTTTGACCACTTTCGTCTGCAAGGACCTGTGCCGCCGCAGAGATGGCGGCTTGGTCGCGGCTGGCTATCGCCACACTGGCACCGTTTAACACCAGCTGCTGAGCAATTGCATAACCCAAACCTTTGCTGGCCGCGGCCACAAAGAAAACCTTATCTGTTAGTTGCAAATCCATAACTCGTCTCATCAGTAGTAAATTTGAGGCTTCGGTAACATTTTACTGTATTCGTTCAAGACAAAGACGCGGCCTGAGGAATTAGGTAGAATTGCCGCCTTTATGGCAGCTGCCAGGCACTTAGCTTGCGGTAAACGCAAAAAACACGTGACAGCCCATATAATCGCTGTCAACATTAATGCCTTAATGAAGGCACACGACTATGACTAGCAACCCTACCAGCACCAACTACCACCACGGCAACCTTCGCCAGGAATTGATGGAGTTGGCAGAAAAACATCTTGTTGAAGGCGGCATCGGTGACCTAAGCTTACGCGCCCTGGCCCGAGAGATTGGCGTCTCCCAAACCGCACCTTATCGCCATTTCAAAGATAAAAACGCCCTGCTCGCAGCCTTGGCAACTGAAGGTTTCAATCGCTTTTTTGAAATTTGCAAACCCAGCGAAAACGAGGTGCGGGCAGACTTCAGCTTGCTTAAATTTGGCCTTGCTTACGTGCACTTTGCCAAAACTCACACCGCCATGTTCCACCTTATGTTTGGCCCAGCACTCACCCCGCGTAATGAATACCCCGAGCTCTTTTCGGCGGGTAGAGAAGCTATCTACAAAGTACGCGCTGGCGTTGAGCGCGGGTTTAAAAACAACGAGATTCGACAAATCGATGATGTCGCGTCCATTGCCCACACCATCTGGGCCGCTGTTCACGGCGTCGCCACCCTAATGCTGGATCACTCAGACACCTATGGTTACCACCGGGACCTGGACCTTCAGGCAGAAAAATCCCTGCGAATGATGGTGGCCGGACTTTGTGTAGACCCAAAAGATATTGCCACCCTGCCCACTGAAGCCAGCAAATACTCTGAGCAGCCAAAAACAGAAAGCTAAGCGGTCTAGTAGCAGTCAAGTTACCAGCCAGCAAGCGCTCGCTGGTAACCCCGTTACAACTTATCCCGGCTAAAAAACGTCCATATACCATCCCAGGCGATAACGCTTTTAACGCTGATCAAGAAGAAGCTCTCAACGCAGCAAACACAGCGGCACCTCTAACGGCCTCCAAATCTTCCTCTACGTTCAAAGCGATCTCTGCCCGCTTTAGCGCCAACCGCCCATGATATTTGGCGGCATCGCTCATCCCGGCGTCACCGGTAGAGGCGAGTGAGTGTAAGGCTTTTTGTAATCGTACCGACACCTCCACCATCGCTGCACCATCGCGACCAATTGCTGTAAATGCATCGTCGAACATTTGTCGCACTGTAACCTCCGGCACTTCTACACGGTCGTATTGAGGTAGATCATTATCCTCGGCGGTGTTGGGCTGCCCCCACTCGGCCAAGAGTCGCAGCAATGTTCCGACAACATTAATTGCCGTGCCGGGATCATTCACGGCAGGCGACAAGGCGCGGCTGGCAATCTCTGACAACACCACCAAGCCAAAGCGTGGGTCGTCGTCAAACAAACGATGGCGACCAATTTGAAACGCCTTGATCACACATTGGGGATCAATATCGACGTTCTTGTCTTGCTTATCTCTGATGTAAGCTAATGGCTGACCCGGTGCGGCCAAGCTACCCGGCAGAGCCATCACAACTAACCGAGCATCGGCCTCCTCCGCCCACTGCTGAAGTGCCGCTGTGTCGATATGTTGTACATACCCCACTCGCTCTGTAAACACAGCCTGACCACTGGGCTCAGCGCCAACTTGCACACCACAAAGCCTTGGCGCGTTCTGCCGACGTTTTAATGCTGCAGCAGTAGCCAATTCCACTTTATCGATGGTTGAACCCATGCGTCCTAAACGGGCGATACGATCTACCCAGCGGACAAAGGTCATGATAACAATGCCAAACACCATTATCGTCAGCGCAAAGAGTACAAAGAGACCTGCGGTGTCGAAATAATTATTGGTGACTGCGGTAATCCCCACAACACTAAAAATAAATGCGCCAACAAAGGTCGACAGTGCATTTTGAGAGGCATCGTCCGCGACAACCAAGGTGAACGAACGCGGGGTGGCGGTACTGCTTGCCGAAGCGTAGGCCGACACCATCGACGTCACCGAAAAAGTCGCAATAACCAACATGCTGGCAGACATAATGGACAGCAGCTTTTTGATTGAATCTACCGCAATCTCAGGGGCCAATTCTGCTAACGCACTGCCATCTGCCAGCTTGGCGATAAATACCGCTGCAATCGATAACAAACAAACAGCTAAGGGTTTAACCCAAAGCCGCTCGCGAAATCGGTTAATGATAAACCTGAGCCGGTCTGCCGACATGAACGAAGCCATTTTGATCCCTTTTTTAATTAATGGATTTTGGCTTAGGAAGGGGATGGGCGTCCATGCCCAATTCATTTTTTAAACTCTGTGCGCTGACCCGTACCTATCTACAACCGCGGCATTTAAGCAATGAAAGGTTTACACAATATCGTCAACCACTCCGCCATCCACCCGCAGCGCGGCGCCACTGGTGGCTGAAGCCTGCTGAGAGCACACGTAAACGACCATATTGGCCACCTCTGCCGTGGTTGCCGGGCGCTGTATCACCGAGCTGGCGCGATGGGCCATCACAAATTCTGCGCCCAACTCTTCTACACTTTTACCCGTTTTTTCTGCTTCATCGGCAAACATCGCCTCAAAACCATCGGACAAGGTCGGCCCCGGCAAGACACTGTTTACCGTTACGCCGCTGCCCGCCACACGTTTTGCCAACCCCCTCGACAACGACAGCTGCGCTGTTTTACTGACCCCGTAATGAATCATATCGGCGGGAATATTGCGCGCTGACTCTGAAGAGATAAACACCACTCTGCCCCAGCCGTTTTCCTGCATCGTCGGCAAATACGCCCTGGATAATCGCACTCCCGACATCACATTGGTTTGCCAGTAACGCGCCCATGTGTCGTCGTCGGTTTCAAAGAAATCTTCCGGACCGTAGATGCCCGCATTGTTGACGAGAATATCCACTTTTGGCACTGCTTTGATCAATGCCGCACAGCCCTCTGCACTGCCAAGGTCGGCAGCGACGGTGCTCAAGGTCGCCGAGGAAAATTCGGCAAGCAAGCTGTCTTTTGCCTTGCTGAGACTACTTTCATTGCGGCCATTTAAAATGACCTCTGCGCCGGTCGCCAGCAAACCCTTGGCAATGGCAAAACCAATGCCGCCAGAAGAAGCCGTCACCAGTGCGCGTTTACCTTGAAGATCTATATGCATTTCATATCCTTTAGTGTTGAGGAATCTTGAGCAATACCTTTCTGCCAATTGCTGAGCAGAAGCGAACAAGTGTCCACAAAAATATCGTATCGGCCCCGGTTTATTGATTAAATAGACAAAGTATTAAGGCACCTCTGATTAATTCGGTAATGTTTCAACGGAGTCTCTGGCGCGCACTGGCAAGACGCGATGCGAACGACTGCATGGATGCAGGAGGTAGCGCAACGCAGGAGCAGTTGCCGCGATTAAGGCTGGTTGTCCTTAATGAGCATGGCAACGCAGTCCAGTGTGCGCCAGAGGCCCGCCCCTCGGGGCTTAGCCAAAAGCGACTCAACTGCGTTGCCGCCACTTGAAAGGCAACCAGCATTCCTTCATGTCGGCGCCTTGTTGAGCCGCTTTTGGCTAAGCTTGAGATATCACCGAATTAATCAGAGGTGCCTTATGTAATTTTGTCTAAAGAGTTAAAAATGAAGGGATTAGATGACCTGATCGGCCTACGGGTATTTGAGCGTGTAGTCACCTTAGGTAGCCTGACCGCGGCCGCTCAGGATTTAGGCCTGTCTATTGCCGCCGCCAGTAAACGGCTGGCCAAGCTGGAAGCCCGCCTGGGTTTGCAACTCATTCATCGCAGCACCCGCCGATTGTCGGTCAGCGACGAGGGTAAAACCCTTTACAGCTACGCTCAACGCGCTCTTTTAGAACTGGATCAAGCCGAAGAAATTCTGCTGCAAACCAACCAGCGGGTGGCGGGTAACTTACGTATCACCGCCCCCCACAGCTTTGGTCGGCAGCGTTTGGTGCCCCTCCTCGCGCCCTTTAAACGCGACTTTCCCGATTTAAACTTGCAGTTGATATTTACCGACGGAGTAGAAGACTTAATTGCTGGCAGTATTGATGTGGCTATCCGCTATGGCCAGCTTCCCGATTCGGGCATGGTGGCCCGGGAACTACTCCCCAACCGCCGGGTGCTATGTGCATCGCCAGACTATTTAGGCCGTTGGGGCACCCCCAGTTCACTAGACGACTTACAACAACACCAGTGTATTGTGCTGGGCAGACAGGCTGATACTGAGTGGCGGTTTACCAATAGCAGCGTTCAAGTCCACGGCAGCATTTGCTGTAACGATGGCGAAGCGGGTCACAGCATGGCCCTGCAAGGTATGGGAATTGTACTGAAGTCGTATTGGGATGTTGTCGAAGACCTGCAGTCAGGGCAATTAATTCAAGTCCTCCCCGACCATGCCCAAGCCTCGGCGCCGATCAGCGCAGTGTATTTACAGAAACGCGACCTGGCACCCAGGGTGCGCGTGTTTATCGACTTTTTGGTGGCCGAAATGGACAAACTGCGCAGTCAACTGCCTTTTGTTTAATGTGGGGCTGCCGCTTGCCTGGCATGAGTCATCAACCTGACGACACCCTCTTCCCCACACCTTTAGCTCCTCAAAATAGCCATTGGCGGCGCGCTCACCACCCGCCGACAACCCAGCCATCCTGTGGCTGCAAACAAAAACCCACCAAACAAGGGCGCAGCAATAAACACCGGCCAATGCCATACCAACGGCATGTCCAACACCCATAGCTGCACGGCCGATAAAGTTAGGTTACATCCCAGCGCGGCCAGTAAGCCCGCCATTGCCCCCATCACCACAAACTCGGCTAACAAGCTGCTACGAATTAACGACGTACTGGCTCCCAGCGTTCGGAGTAAGGCATTTTCTTTGAGGCGACTGTCAAGACTCGCCTGCACATTCGCAAGCGTCACTAACAGCGCACACACCAGCACCATCGCCAACACTAAACCAATAGCCGCACTGAGCTGGGCAATCACGGTTTTCATTTGCTTCAAAATGCCGTCAATTTCAATAAGCGTAAAGGTGGGAAATTGTCGGAGCAATTCGGATAACAATGGCTTTTTATCCGGCGGCAAATAAAAGCTGGTGATATAGCTACCGGCATATTGACTCAAACTATCAGGCGGAAAAATAAAATAAAAGTTGGGGCGCATACTCGTCCACTCCAGACTCCTTATACTCGCCACCTCCGCAAACAGCGACTGCCCGCCTAAGTCAAAACGTAACCGGCTGCCCAGCTCCAGTTTAAGTTGCTCGGCGATATCGACTTCGACAGAAACGGGCAGAGGCTCGCGTTGCTTATCACCGGCTTGCCACCAACGCCCCGACAATAAGCGATTATCATCTGGCAAGGTTTCGGCCCAGCTCAGGTTCATCTCTCTATCAATATTATCTTCGGCCTTATCTATGCCTTTAATATCACCCACGGCATTGCCATCAATATGACTAAGGCGTCCCCGCACCATGGGATACAAACCCGCGTAGGAAATCTCCTGCCGTTGAAAAAATGCCTGCAGCGGTGCCAGTTCAACATTCTGAATATTAATTAAGAAGTGATTGGGCGCACCAGCATCTACTTGTAACTGCCAATCTTCGATTAGGGACTCTCTCAACACCGCCAGGCTGGCCAGTGCCATTAACGCCAATGCAAAACTGGCTACCTGAAAAGCATTGGCAAAACGCCGTCGATAGATTGCTGCCAACACCAATCGCAAGCGTGTGCCCTTGGCTTTTTCTGCGCGAAATTTAGCAAAGCGAATCAGTAACAGCACCGACACCATAGCCAAAACGACCAGAGTGATGCTGGCAAACATCACCGCTAAAGCAATCCACAAATTGCCGCTATACCACCACATTAAGCCAGCGATACCAAACAAACCCAAACCGCCGCTGGCCACTAGCGCAGTACTACCAGCAGCCTGATCACGACGCAGGACGCGCAGGGGTGAAACCCGACTCAACTGCCAGATAGGCGGCATCGCAAAAACCAGAGTACAGACCAAGGCCGTGGCGCCGCCCACCAGCAATGGCAACCAACCGGCACTGGGTATCTCCAGATCGATCAGCTCTCTCAGGCTGTAAAATAAGCTCCACTGCAGGGCTTTACCCACCACGGCACCCATCAAGGTGGCCAGTACCGCCAACAAAAACAACTCGACGAAGAAGCTGTGCAAAATATAACGGCGACTGGCACCGAGAGCTTTCATAACAGCCACCTGGTCAACATGGCGCTCACCAAAACGCCGGGCAGCCAGTGCCACGGCTACACCCGCCAGCGCCACACCCAAACTTGCGGCCAACAGTAAATACCCCTCGGCTCTCGATAATGTTTCGGCAAGGGCGGGCTGGCCGTCGCGTACATCCAACCACTTATGGGCAGGTAATAACTGAGGCTGTAACCACTGTTGATACGCCTCCAATGCCTCGGCATCGCCACTGAATAAATAGCGATACGACACTCGGCTACCGGGCTGAACAACCTCGGTGGCGGCAACATCCTCTTGGTTCATCAGTGCTCTTGCCGCAAACAACCCAGACATGCCGCCTTGATCTGGCTCGCTTATTAACACTTTGCTGGCCGTTAGACTCAGCTCTCCCAGCTCAATTTTCATGCCGGGCGTTATCGCCAATAGTGAAAACAACCGCGAGTCTAGCCAGATTTCGCCAGGGGCCGGGCCCACCTCAGTCAACTGCCCCGGCCCAAACACCTCGTCACCTGCCTCAATGGCGCCAATCAAGGGGTAAGCTGCCGTGGCAGCTTTAATCGACGCCAATTGCAATTGATCATCAGCCATTAACATCGAGCGGAAACGCAGGGTTTGGGCCTGACGTAAATCCAACTCTCCGGCCTTTTCCAGCCACGCCTGGGGTAGCGGTCTAGGTGACTTCAATACCCGGTCAGCAGCCAGAAAATGCTGACTCTGCTCCAGCATGGCCAGGTTTAAACGTTCGGAAAACCCGGCAATACCGCTGACAATGCTCACCGCCAATAACAGCGATAGGGCCAACAAAGCCAGCTCCCCGCCCCGCCATGCTCTGAGTAAATTGCGTAATGCATGTCGAAACATCATGATGGGCGATCTTCCGTCAACACCCCATCATCCATTGTTAAAATGCGCTGACAGCGACTGGCAAGGCTGGCTTCATGGGTGACCAACACCAAAGTCGTGGCAGATTTTTGGTTTAACTCAAACAGTAAATCAATTATGTGTGCGCCGGTTTTAGCATCAAGATTACCGGTGGGCTCATCGGCAAACAAAATTTTGGGTTGCACAGCAAAGGCGCGGGCCAACGCCACGCGCTGTTGCTCCCCCCCGGAAAGCTGCCTAGGGTAATGGCTCTCTCGCTCGGCCAGCCCGACGCGATGCAAAAATGTTTTGGCAGTTGCCAGTGCATCGCGGCGCTGGTCTAGCTCGAGCGGCAACATAACGTTTTCTAATGCGCTTAAACCCGGCAGCAATTGAAATGACTGAAAGACAAAGCCGACATAGCGCGCCCGCAAGGCTGCACGTTGGTCTTCATTCATTGAACTCAACGACTCTCCGGCAATGGATACATCACCCGTGCTGGCGGTATCTAGCCCTGCAAGCAGTCCCAGCAACGTTGATTTACCGGCACCTGAAGCTCCGACAATGGCCACGCTTTCTCCTGTCTTGATTTCTACAGAAATCCCTTTCAATATCTGCAGCGTATGTCCAGCTAGTGCCACTGTCTTACTGAGGTTTGTAACCGATATCATATGACTCACTTTATCCAGTTTTTGCCCGGACGGATTTCGCCTCGGCGCGCACTAGCCCTATTGCTAGTCCTGTTATTACAAGGGGCTTTGCCCCGAATTGTCCTTGCCGACACCATTCTACTATTGGGCGACAGTCTGAGTGCCGCCTATAAAATACCCGTAGAAAGTAGCTGGCCCGCCTTGTTACAAGATTCCATCGACGAGGAACACAGCCTTAAAAATGCCAGTGTCAGCGGCGAAACCACTGCGGGGGGGCTTGCCCGACTACCGGCGCTACTCGCCAAAAACAATACCGATATATTGATTATTGAGCTGGGAGGCAATGATGGGCTGCGTGGCTACCCGCTGGTACGCATACGAGAAAATATCGAAAAAATGATCAAGCTTGGCCAAAAAAAGGGGGCCAAGGTTGTGTTACTGGGCATGCATATTCCGCCTAATTACGGCCGCCGCTATGCCGACGGCTTTCACAATATTTACCTATCACTAGCCGAAGAAAACAATACGGCCTTATTGCCGTTTTTACTAGATGGGGTGGCCAAGCAACCACGGCTAATGCAGGGCGACGGCATTCATCCCACGGCAGAGGCCCAGCCGATAATTTTGCAGAATGTATTGTCGGTGCTACGACCTTTGCTCGACTCGACTAATTAAACGCCGTTCAGGCACTTAAAATGCGGGAGGCTTAAAGCCCTACAAAAGCCCCTACAAAATGGCCTTACACCAAGTTTCGAGGATCAAGCATCTTTTCCAGTTCAGTTCTGGATAGGTCAGTCATTTTTTCTGCGACATCAATCACTGGCCGCCCTTCTTTATAAGCTTTTTTAGCAATGTCAGCCGCATTTAAATACCCTATCACCGGATTTAAGGCCGTCACCAAAATAGGGTTGCGGGACACCGCCCGATTCAACGCTGCCTCATTAACCACAAAGCCAGCAATAGCTTTGTCTGCCAATGCCGTCATGGCATTACTCATCAGCTTAATACTCTGCAATAAGTTACTGGCGATAACGGGGAGCATTACATTTAACTGAAAATTACCCGATTGCCCGGCAACCGTTATACACGCATCATTTCCTATCACCTGTGCCGAGGCCATCGCGACCGCTTCAGGAATAACCGGATTCACCTTACCCGGCATAATACTGCTGCCAGGTTGCAATTCCGGAAGCTGAATTTCACCCAAGCCGGCCAATGGCCCGCTATTCATCCAGCGCAAATCATTACTGATTTTCATTAAACTGACCGCCAGCGTTTTCAACTGTCCCGACGCAGCCACGGCCACGTCTTGACTGGCAATGCCTTCAAAGAAGGAGCCGTTAGGCATAAAACTCATACCCGTATCCGCACTTAATGCCGCACAGAATTTTTCTGCAAACAAGGGAGGCGCATTCACTCCCGTGCCCACGGCTGTTCCACCCTGGGACAACAAACAAAATTGACGAAGTGTTTCTTGTAAGCGTTCGCGGTTTTTATCAAGCTGCCCTGACCAAGCCTCCAGCTCTTGTGAACAGCGAATGGGCATGGCATCCATCAAGTGGGTACGGCCAGTTTTAACGATATCGTGCAGCTCAATACTCCGTTCATTAATAACAGCTTGTAAATGATCTAATGCCGGTAAAAGGCGCTGTTGAAGGGCCAGTGCAGCACTGAGATGAATGGCCGTAGGAATCACATCATTGCTGCTCTGGCTCATATTAACGTGATCGTTGGGGCTAATCTCAAGGCCACTATGACGCTGCGCCAAGGCAGCCAGCACCTCGTTCACATTCATATTGGTGCTGGTCCCGGAGCCGGTTTGAAACACATCAACCGGAAATTGATCGGCATATTCGCCAGCCAGGATTTTTTCCGCGGCCAAACTGATGGCTTGATATACCGCTTCGTCCATGAGCCCGGCCTCATGGTTTATCATTGCTGCACAGCGCTTAATACGCGCCACTGCGCGAATAAACTCGCTGGGCATGTGCTGGTCGCTAATCTTAAAATTGTCCACCGCGCGCTGAGTTTGGGCGGCATATAAGGCAGATTCAGGTACCTCGACCTCACCCATGCTGTCTGTTTCTTTGCGATACCCAACCATGTTTCTCTCCTTAAGATAATCTTAAGATAGCCCGTAAATAATGCCCGTGTCTTATGCTAAAGCTGACAGATGGCAGCGAGAGATGTTCCCCTACCCTATGCCAGCTCGACAACTGATAGAATAGCCACCCTGAATGGGAGGAACCGATGTCGGATTATCAAAACGCTAGCGCACAACAATGGCAACAATGGGACCGAGACCATATTTGGCACCCTTATTCATCGGCGTTGCAACGCCCTGACATCTTTCCGGTCGCCTCTGCCAGCGGTGTACGATTACAGCTCAGTGACGGTAGAGAACTCATCGACGGCATGTCATCCTGGTGGTCCGCTATTCATGGCTACAATAACCCAATATTGAATCAAGCGGCCAAAGCCCAGTTAGATACCATGTCCCACGTTATGTTTGGTGGCTTAAGTCATCAACCAGGCGCCAGCCTTGGCAAGCGATTGGTCGACATCACCCCTGAGCCACTGAGTCGGGTATTTATCTCCGATTCTGGCTCGGTGGCCGTGGAAGTGGCGATTAAAATGGCGCTGCAATTCTGGATTTCGCAGGGCAGTAAACAAAAGTCCAAACTGCTAGCCCTGCGCAATGGCTACCATGGTGACACCTTTGCCACCATGGCAGTGTGCGATCCGGTCACCGGCATGCATCATCTGTTTAGCGAAGTGCTTACCCAACACTTTTTTGCCCCCTCGCCCACCGTCGACTTCAAGCAGCAAGCCACTGATGACGACATGGCTGATATGCAGGCGCTACTGGAAGCTCATCACCAATTCCTTGCCGCGGTAATCGTCGAGCCAATTGTGCAAGGTACTGGCGGCATGCGCTTTTATTCCCCCGACTATCTTCGCCGGCTACGTACACTTTGCGACGACTACGGCGTGCTGCTGATCCACGACGAAATCGCGACGGGATTTGCCCGCACCGGCGAAATGTTCGCCTGTGACCACGCAGGTATCAGTCCCGATATTATGTGTGTTGGCAAAGCATTAACCGGCGGCTATATGTCTTTAGCGGCCACGCTCTGTACCGAAGAGATTGCCGTTGGTATCTGCGAGGGCGAAGCCGGTGTTTTTATGCATGGCCCGACGTTTATGGGTAATCCTCTGGCTTGCAGCGTCGCCAACGCCAGTATCGATTTACTATTAAGCCAAGATTGGCACAGCAATATGCAGCGTATTCAACTTGGCTTGTCTGCAGGTTTATCCTCCGCTAAAGAGATAAATGCTGTAAAAGACGTACGTTGTCTGGGCGGGATTGGTGTGATCGAGCTACATAAGCCGGTGAACATGGTAAGTATTCAAAAACGCTTTGTTGAAGCAGGCATTTGGATACGCCCCTTTGGCAAGCTTGTTTATACCATGCCGCCCTATATTATTAGCGACAAAGACCTGGCGAGTTTATGCAAAAGTATGATTGAAGTGCTGCACAAAGAGTTTGACGCATGAGTCAAAAGCCATCGCTGAAACACAAAATGCACGAGGTGATTTTTGGTACCGAAAAAGGTCCTGGCCGCAACTTTGACATAGCGGTCATTATCATCATTCTCGCCAGTGTATTTGCGCTGTTTTTAGATTCTGTCGCTGCGATCAATGCAAAGTATGGCCACCTGTTATTTACCGCTGAATTAGCCTTTACTTTTTTATTCACCGTAGAATATTTAGCTCGCATCTACTGCGTACCCAATCGAAAAAAATACATATTTAGTTTTTATGGCTTAGTCGACCTCATCGCAATCTTGCCAACCTACCTGTCTATTTTTATTCCCGGCGCGCAGCATCTTCTTGTGGTTCGAATCTTCCGGGTATTGCGAATTTTTCGCATTTTTAAATTGCTTCATTATATGATCGAAGCCCATGTATTGCTTCGATCACTGGAATCATCGCGGCATAAAATTTCCGTTTTTTTAGTTGCCGTCGTAACCCTGGTTATCGTTTTTGGCTCATTAATGTATCTTATCGAAGGTCCAGGCAATGGATTCAGCAGCCTTCCTAAAAGTATCTATTGGGCCGTGGTTACCGTCACCACAGTAGGCTACGGTGATATTGCCCCACAAACAGCAATGGGCCAGGCTGTTGCCGCCATGGCGATGATTACTAGCTACGCTATTATTGCCATTCCAACCGGGATTCTTAGTGCAGAGCTTATAAGAGAGAGTCAGCGTCAAATTAGTCAACAACAATGCAATAGCTGTAAAAAATTAGGTCACGATAAAAACGCAAACTATTGCAAATATTGCGGCGCACAGCTACCTGTTACCGAATAGATAAGATGCACAATAAAAAAGCCAGCCGGGCAGTTTGGGGGGAGGGGAAATAGCCCCGACTGGCGAGGGGGTATAAAAAGAGTGGAGACTCTTTTCAGCTGTACATAACGTTTTTAGAAAGCAAACCTGGCGCCGAGTTTAACGGTATCCATATCACCTTCAAAACGGGTTGCCGGTGCTGGCAAACTGGAATCTTCCAAGTCCACCTCGTAACGGTCGTACTCTAAAGCGACTGCTAGATTATCGGTAACATGGAAGTCAGCGCCGATACCAACAAAGGGCTCATCACCGTCATAGCTTTCTTTCAAGCCACCGACATTCACGTCTGCGTCCCAGAATAACTGACCGACTTTAGCAAACAAACCAAAGCGCTCACTGAGCGGCAAACGACCCACCACCGCAATGTCATAGCCATCAATATCGGCTTTGCCTATATCACCACCAAAACTACCAAAGTCAAGATAGCCCGCTTCTACAGCGATAAAGGAGTTGAACTGTAAACCGACCAAGGCTTCTTTAAAATCATCATCTTCATCAAAGTCGCCGCCGCGATCTTTATAACCACCGTAGTTACCACCAACATAAAGATGCGGGCCTTCTGGTGCAGCCATCGCAACTGGTGCAAGTGCAATCGAACCACTGGTTAATGTAAGCAGTGTTAAAATCTTTAATTTAGATGAGCTCATCATTACTTCTCCCGTTTCTTTTTTCCCGATAAGGATGCGCTGTCAATAATGTTGACTGTTTTAACCTGCCAACGTTTGCATCATTCGTATACTGTGAGCTTGGCTTGCTGTCGTTAGTTCCGCTTTTGGTATTATTCCGCTTCTTCAAAATCTTCTGAGCCAGATTTACGCTGCGCAATAAACTCTTTTCGACTGACAACACCATCAGCATTGGTATCAACATCATCAAAGTCATGTCGCAGAGTACGTTCTATCTGCGCTTCGTCTTTATCCAGCTGATCATCTCTATTTCGATCTAAGGCACTAAACACCGCATTATTGGCATCTTTTGCCCGCTCTAACTTTTCCTGAGGGGACGGGTCGGGGTTTTGACCAATATCACTACCCAAAGGTGCCGCAACAACTGACAAAGAAAGTGCAGAAACAACCGTAGCGAATGGAATTTTCCAGTTCATTGACCGTTTCATTAATGAGTAACTCCCTGTGATTTCTCTGAATTTTGCGCGGAGCAAAATAAATCTCTGCGCCCTGTCCTATCTTCGGACTAGCTAAATTTAAGAGAGTTCGGATTTTTTAACAGTTCGCAAAAAAGCAAATTTCCACTAGCATGACGTGTTACTGCATATTGCTATAAAAATTATTGGCGCAAGGAGTCGTTTCGGTGATCAAAACCGTTGAGATACATACCCCCGCTCAGGGTCTACACAGCATTACTGACAAAGTGCGCGACGCACTCCTCAACGCACCCGCCGAAGGTTTATGCACCCTATTCATACAACACACCTCTGCCAGCCTTTTGATTCAAGAAAATTATGACTCTTCCGCGCAAAGAGACTTAGAAAACTGGTTGAATCGATTAGTTATCGAAAAAGACCCCCTCTACACCCACACACTTGAGGGCGCCGATGATATGCCCGCGCATATTAAAGCCGCGCTCACTGCCAGTTCGCTCTCCATCCCTATTATCGGCGGTGAATTGGCACTTGGAACGTGGCAAGGTATTTATCTGTGGGAGCATCGGCGGGCAGCCAATATTCGTAAAGTCATTATTCATTGCAGCCCGTAATATGCTTTCATTTTGACCAAAACGCCGCTTATCAAGCTGGCAGCTCAGCCATGGCAAGATTGGCTGCACATGCTAGTATCAAATCATTAAACCTTTTCCATAGTGGGGACGACGTTGAAATATTGCTTACCGCTTATTATTGCCCTAGTAGTCGCAAGCTTGGGACTCTACTCCAACCAGAGCCTGGCCATAGAGCTGGGAGGCACCCTGCCCGCCTATCAAGTAGAAAGCAAAGGCGAACTGATACTTGAGGGAGAGGATATTCGCTATCAACCTTGGTCTTCTTCTGCCATTACGAACGATAGCCCTACACTTATTTTTTATATGGCTGCGCGCCTGTCTTCCGAAAAAATCATTGCGCCATTACGCGATCAACTTGATGCGAAAAATTATGCAGATGGCAGTTTTCAATCCATCAGTATAGTGAATATGGATGAGGCCTTATGGGGGACTGGTGGCTTGGTGCTAGGAAAACTTGCCGATAATAAACGTGACCACCCCCGTGCTACTATAATTGCAGATGATGTGGGCAGTGCTCTGTCACTCTGGTCGCTGAAAAAAAAGAGCGTGGCGGTAATACTCCTTAACAGCGATGGCGTCATTGAATACCTGAATCAAGGCTCACTAAGTGAAAACGAGGTAGCGGAAATTATTCAGCTTTTAGATAAGAAAATAGCCAAATCACAGGCAAAATAAACCACTTCACCTCCACCTGAGCGCTGACAATGCCAGGCAAATCTCTGGTATTGAATACACAGACGCATGACTGAAAAATCTGATGATATCGCCTCTATCACTCAAGAGGCGCCGCCCAGAGAAACGCTGGAAATCCTGTATCAAGATGACAATCTTGTGGCGGTCAACAAGCCCACCGGGTTGCTGGTACACCGCAGCCCGATTGACCGACACGAAACCCGCTTTGCTCTACAACTGTTGAGAAACCAACTGGGGCGCTATGTTTATCCCCTACACCGTCTGGACAAGCCAACGTCTGGAGTACTGCTGTTTGCCCTGTCTGCAGAATTTGCCAAAGCAATGGGAGCAAGCTTTGCCCAACACGCAATTGATAAACGCTATCTTGCCGTTGTGAGAGGCCACTGCCCAAGTGAAGGAGTTGTTGATCACCCATTGAAAGAAGAAGACAAAGCGCCAGGGCAAGCATTTGCTGAGCCTCAGAGCGCGACAACAACGTTTCGTTGCCTGGCGCACCATCAAATTGAGGCGGCCATTGAAACCTATCCCCAATCCCGCTATTCCTTGCTGGAGCTATCCCCCTTAACGGGTAGACGGCACCAACTGCGCCGACACATGAAGCATATCTCTCACCCCATCATCGGTGATGCCAAGCATGGGCGTGGCCGCCATAATCGCTATTTTGCTGAACATTTTGATTGCCCAAGACTACTGTTGCACAGCTATATCAGCAGTTTCCAACATCCACTTAGCGGTGAAAAAATAATGATTCAAGCGCCGTTGGATGAAGCTTTTTCCGCCTTGTTACAACGTTTTTCTTGGTCTGATGCTGTCCCTAATCGGAAACAGCCACAGCAATAACATACTGATTAGCGTTGGCGGTAGGGAATTTGGCAATACTCTATGCCCCGCCGAGGGCGAATGCCATTTTTGGCTAAGCACATTTTCATGGAGTTCATCGACAAACTGATATTGGGGGTCGGGCCTAGAAAGACATGGTCCATCTGCATCTCTCGAGCGCTTTGCAACGCCAGCCTAAACTTCATAAACGGCACCAGCATACTGCGCCCCTCTCTGAAAAATACCGGCGCTGCCATATAGTCTGAAATGACTGGCGAAACTAGACGCCACTCTTGCTCTTCTTCAAACGAGGGGTGTTTGAGAATCGCCGCAATTCGTAGGAGATCCGTTTCCAACTCCTGAAAAAGGGAGTGACATACCTCTGCATCGGCATTGCTGTCACTAATATCACCCTGCGCGGCCAATGCCTCTACCGCATCGACGATTTTAGCAATCAAAGTACGCTGGCCATTGCTGTCGTAAACACAACGTCCCAGCCTAAAATCCTGTTCTGCGGCACAAAAGCTAACGTATTCGGCATCAAACCCCAGACTAGCGCCTTTTCCCATGGCGCTATAACCCCGCCACTGACTTAACAGGTTGCCATTAGAACGAAACGACGCACCAAATAAAATATGACCATTGGTAATTCGGTGCTCGACCCAGTCAATAAAGTAATTCAATAACTGCGGGCAATCATGTCCAGACGCTATCCGCTCGGTCACCTCCGCTTTCACCAGATCCGCGGTGTGGCGTAGTTCAGCCGAATCGTTCATGTAGCGAATATCGCTGGCCCAAAGCACTTGGCTGCTGACAATCCCCAGCACGCCGGTGAAGGAGGTGTAATGATACAAAGTATCTTTTGGCCGCTCCGCGTATAGGGATTCGGTAATGGCTGTAATCATCCTCGCTCCAAATTTTGCCTTAATCCGAACGCTTCAAACCAAACGGGTAATAATTTAATGAAACAGTTAAAAGTCATCGCTGCCACGTAAAAAGCTCAGTACCATTTCATTGAAAATCACCGGTTTTTCAGCATGGAGCCAATGCCCCGCCTCCTCAATGGTTTTAATTTCTACATTGGGAAACTGCTTCTGGATACCCACCCGGTACTCATCTTTTATATAGTCTGACGCGCCGCCTCTAATAAATAAGGTGGGCCCCGAAAATATGCCCTTACTCGGCGCTTCACTCAGATTATCGTAACACTGTGCAATCGCCGACAAATTCATTTTCCACGCCCAGTTTTCATCGCTGCTACGCATCAAGTTTTTTAGCAAAAATTGTCTAATCGCTACTTCAGGGATTGCGCTCTGCAGTTCGACATCGGCTTGTTGCCGGCTTTCGATGCCTCGCAGATCAAGCCCCTGCAAGGCAGTTAAAATATCATCGTGACCCCGCCCATAAGCGACCGGTGCAATGTCAGCAACCACTAATTGCCGGACACGTTCAGGAAAGCTGGCGGCAACGTCCATTGCCACTTTGCCGCCTAAAGAATGACCCATAATATCGGCTTGGTTGATATCTAAATCATCCAGTTTGGCAATGACGTCCTTTGCCATATGCGGAATATCCATTACGTCGCTATGGGCAGATTTACCGTGGTTACGTAAATCCAAAAGTACTACTTTATAAAATGGCGACAAATATTTTGTGAGTGCCAATAAATTGCTGCCAGAACCAAAAAGACCATGCAGCAAAACCACTGTTTTCTCGCCTTCTCCACGAACTTCGGCGTGAAGATTGACGGTGCCAGTGGCAAGTTCACTTCTCATGCTATACCTCGATTGCTAGAATGCTGGACCAAACTAATTACAAAGGTGTGATTGTGCGAAAAATTACAACGCTAATCTATTGCGTGTTGGCCGTGGTATTTCTACTCCAGGGCTGCTCGTCCGTCCGCTACAACCCCACAACGTATGAGTATTACATCAACAAAGAGGCCCTGAAAAAAAGCCCCGTTAAGACAGTTATCATTGCGACGGTAAATGTTTCTGGCGAGCCGACCCGGTCGATACTACGGGACTCTGTGCCTAAGATCGACGCCATGACCGAAGATTACCTTACCGCCAATGGTTACGAAGTGCTTCCTCAGCATATTTTTGAAAATGCTTGGCGCAAGGCTATTTTGACCCATGGCGATTTCTATGACCCCACCAGCGGTAAGGTTGACGGCAAAGGTTGGCAAATCGTGATGGCCAGTACCCTGGCTCAAATCAAAGAAGAAGGTAGTGTAGACGCCGTGCTGTTCACCGACTTAATTGAGCATGAGGTACAGCATAGCCCGGGACTGAAGCACAATGCGCAATGGTACGGTGTCACCAGAGAACCCGCCGTTGATGGCGCAGCTGACTCGGTCTCAGTCGAATTTGATTGGACGCAAGTTATTAAGGGTGCGAGTTTAATCATGACATTGTACTCCCCTGACGGCGAACCCCTCTTCAGCAGCCGCGGCGGACTGGACACGCTGCATTCAATAGATAAGCGGCGCTCAGACAAAAGTTTTGTTCGAAGAAAGAAAATTCTGAGCAAAGACCGCTTTATTGAAGAAGGGATTCAACTCTCTCTCCATCCATTAATAAAAATGGAAGCGTGGCCAGGCAAGACAGAAGAAGCCAAAAACGACAAATAACGGTCTGGCCCCAGCCAAACAGGGCATGAATATTGCCCTGCTTGGCTTTTGTAATCACTATACGCGCGCTCCTCCCCGTCATTTCGCGCTTCATTCTGCTCTCAGTATTGTTCAGCATTCATACAGCCATCCTCTGGCATCTTTAAGCTGTATATTAGAACAGGAGCCCAGATTATGAAGCTCATAAATGCCGTATTCATCATCACCAATTTAGCGTTTGCGGGCGCTGCCCAAGCAGGCCACCCTAGTAACTATCACAAGGAGTTTCGTGGTCAAGTTGTGGCTGGTCATAGCTACTACAGCCATCCCCATCAACGCGATCAACATTTTGGCAAGCACTACAAGCAGCGTGACAAGCATTACAAACATCGCGATAAGCGTCACGCCCGCAATCATCATACGCATGTTTACTATGAGCAGGCACCACGCTATTACCAACGCCACGTGCACACCCGTTACTGCGACCATCGTCGTCGCGGCCACGATACTGGCATCCGAATATTTTTAGGCTTGTAATCAGTCCAAAACAGCCTCGGCCAGCTGTTAGCTGGCTCTTTATTCCCCTAGGGTTTGTCGGACCAGCTCAATGTGTCGCTGTAAGGCCAAATGATCAGTAGATGGCGGCTGGCTCACCCACCCAGAAAATTCCACAGCGACAAGCAAATCAATGTCGGCTTGGCTGAGTTGATCACCCACCAAAAAACGTCGGTTTTCCAGCTCGGCATTCATATCCTCGAAAAATGCAGTTAATCGCTTGCTTCCCCGCTCAGCCAAGGCGGGAATCTGTTCCAATTTTAAAGTGCCAGGCAACGCCCTACCTTTAAAATTGTCATTGCCATTGCGCAGTACTTCCGCTACTGCCGAAAAACCCTCAAGAAAAAAGCGATGGCAATATCCTAATATTTGAGCCCGCTCTAACGCGTCATTACCAAAAACCGTTTTTTCCGGATACTGATGATCTAAATAGGAGCAAATAGCAATCACATCGCACAAACGCTGGCCATCATCCAACAGCAACACGGGTACCGTGCACCGAGGATTCACTTCTTTAAATGCTTCTGAAAACTGCGCTCCTTCCATCAAGCTTATTTGCTCACTGGCTAGCTCTACGCCCTTGTATTTAAGCATTAACGCGACACGCCGCGGGTTTGGCGCAGGGTCAAAAGTATAGAGTTTCATTGTTGTTACCTCAGTTGCCTATTATTGATTCAGGATGAGTTCAGCTGTTCTAACGTATTGTCTTATCACTGCACTCCACATAACGTAGCTCATTGCAGTCAAGCACTGCGACTTCAGCAAAGCTGACGTATAATGAGAAGTACAGCAAAAAACACTCTACCATGCTTAGGACAGTGGATAAGAACCCAAAGCTATGCGCTATTTTCAACTGACATCGATATTGCTGGGAATCCTGCTGGGATTTAGCGCAGCAAGCTATGCCAACCCGCTGCAAAGCTTGGGACAAGGTGGCGGTATTATCACGCGTCCCAATTTAAATGACCGCCAGTTACGACCAAGTCAAATTCAGAACAGCATCAGCTCTCGGGAAGCCGTCTCCATTGCCGAACGCCGTTATAACGGCCGCGCAGTCGGCGTCCGTCAAATCCAGGACCGGGGCGGTGTCGCGTATAAAGTCAGAATCCTCCAAGACAATGGCAAAATAAAAAACGTTATTATTGATGGCCGCTAAGAGCAATAAAATATGCGAATTCTATTAGTTGAAGACGAAGAACTCTTACTGGCTGATCTACAAAAACAATTCAGTCAAAACGGCTTTGCATACGATTCAGCCACCGATGGTGAAGAGGCGTTATTTCTCGGCCGCGAACACGACTATGATTTAGCAATAGTAGATTTGGGCCTGCCAAAACTGGATGGCATCAGCCTTATTCAGCGTTGGCGAGAAGAAGACAGAAACTTTCCGGTGTTGATTTTGACCGCAAGAGGCATGTGGCAAGATAAAGTGGCCGGTCTGGAAGCGGGCGGCGACGATTATGTGACCAAGCCCTTCCAATTTGAAGAAATCCTTGCTCGCGCCAACGCCTTGATCCGCCGCTCAGCAGGCTTTGCCAGCCCTAAACTTCGCTTTGAAAACCTACAGATAGATACCGGCGCCAAACGCGCTGAAGTCAATGGCCGCGTGCTTGAACTCACCGCGTTTGAATACAACGCGCTAGAATATTTAGCGTTGCGCAGTGGCCAAGTGGTGTCTAAAACAGAGTTAACGGAGCATCTATACGATCAGGACTTTGACCGGGACAGCAATGTCATTGAGGTTTTTATTGCCCGACTTCGCAAAAAAATAGACCCTGAAAGCTCACTAAAACCCATTTCCACCCTTCGCGGCCGGGGCTACCGCTTTGAACTTAGTGCTCAGCAAGAGAGCTAATGGCCCGCAAACACCCCGGCTCAATTACCCGACGCCTACTGTTTGCAAGCTTAACGGCGTTCCCTCTGTTGCTGCTATTAACCGGCGTCGCCATTGATCGCGCCCACACCAATAGTCTTCTCAAAGCTGAGTATGACCGATTAAAACTGCAGTTTTTTGGCTTGCTTGGCGCAATGGAATGGCAAGAAGGCCATTTGGTGATGAGCGAGCGTTTACAAGAAGCTCGATTCACCCAATTCCGATCCGGCCTTTATGGTGTTGTCAGCAGCGATACCGGTAAGCCGCTATGGCGCTCAATGTCGTCAGAAAGCCTGAAACTACCAGAGGTGGTCATCCCCCATCGTGCTGGCCAAGCAATACACGACAGCGTTGTCATTGAGGATAAAGCCCATTTTAGCTATCGCTATCTGGCTATTTGGGAAAATGAACAAGGTGGTGAAACCCCCCTGCTGTTTTCGCTGTATGTAGAAAAAACCCCTTTTCTAGCCGAGCAGCGCCGCTTTCAACAACAGCTCACTATTTGGCTGGGTTCGGTACTGATCGTAGCCATTGTGTTATCTGCGGCCATTCTGTATTGGGGGCTACGACCATTGCGACGGCTTGCAGAGGATCTCGCCAAACTTGAACGGGGCGACCAGCTCGCATTAGGCGACAATTACCCCAGAGAGTTATTGGCAATTACCAGCAATCTTAACCAACTCTTAGATAAAGAACAGAAACAGCGGGAGCGATATCGCAACACCCTTGGCGACTTGGCGCATAGTTTAAAAACCCCACTGGCCGTACTCCGAGCCCAAGACCTAAGCAGTGAAGACCGACGGGAACAGCTGCAGCGAATGGAACATATTGTGGCCTATCAACTTCAGCGTGCTGTGGGCTCTGGCCAGCACAGCTTGTTGCGCAAGCTTGATGTAAAACCCTTGCTAAATCGACTCTGCGCCAGCCTGAACAAAGTTTATCGTACAAAAACCATTCTCTTTACTGTGGAGGTTGATGCCAGTATAAAAATCGCCATGGATGAACAAGACAGCATGGAGTTATTCGGGAATTTATTGGATAACGCCTGCAAGGCCTGTGTTCAACACATTCACATTAGCACCCGCGAAGAACAGCAGCGTATTCAAATTTTGCTAGAAGACGACGGCCCCGGTATTAGCGAGGCTCAACGCTGTGAGTTATTAAAACGAGGCCAAAGAGGCGATCAATACGGCACCGGGCAAGGCATTGGCTTGGCGGTGGTACGGGATATTATTGAAAGTTACGATGCGCAGATTGAGATCAGCCAGTCCAAAAAGCTAGGTGGCGCCAAGATTACCTTAACACTACCCAGTTAAAGCTTTATTAAGACCTGTTCTGAACTAATCCAGATCAGAACATGACTTTCATGTTCCAGAAGAAATCGACCTCTGCTTGATCCAGCAAACTTTGCTCAATATTGTCATCCCCTACAGGTACCGCGGCCACAATATCGGTTTTAATCACATCTCGCCAAGACAAACCCAAGCTTAACCCCGCATCAGAGAGTTGCCGTGTATTGCCGGCAGCACCTTCTGCATCTTCATACCACGCTTGGCCATGCTCAAAAAATATTGCTGGCGTAAATGTAAAACCAAATACCGGTAATCCATTACCAGTAAAGCTCAATTTAGTATATGTGCCAGAGTCACCAACCAGCACCCCAGGAAGATAGGCACTCAAACTACTGCCTCCCAACACAAACTGCTGCTGCTGCGGCAGTTGAGTGTCATTACTAAACTGAGAAATAAACTGTAGATTTAAACTGGCCCAATCCACAACATTCAATTTGGCCGACGCCCGAGGTTTTAACACCACAAATTCACCACTGCGACGACCAATACCAACAGTGCCCTCTTCATCACTGCTACCTAATGTTCCCGAATCTGACCCTAAGCCTGTTTCCACAAAGCCTTGCGCAACAATTTGCGTGGGAATACTAAAAAGGCGCATTATCCGATTATATTTAAGCCCCAGCTCCAACGTTGTTTGGGGCTCGTCTAGCAGACGTCCAAAGCCTTCAAGATCAATAGTGCTCTCGATATGTTCTAAACGCTGAGAAAAACTGAGTCGACGAAAACTGTCACTGCTGAGAATCTGCTCACCGGTCACTGCAATACTGGTGCTCTCTGCCTCCAAGTCGAGAAAGAGCATTTGGGTTTCAACAGTCCCGTCGCCATTATTGTCTTCTTCAGCAGGTGCAAGACCACCTAATACCCCATTGAGGAGATCACACACAAAATTAAGCCCGCCTAAACATGACTCCTGTTGGCCATCGCCGGGCACCGGGTTGCCATTGTTATCGGGAACAGCAACGACAAGCCCCACATCCCGGGCATACTCCACATAATTTCCCTCAATACCGTACAGCCCCCAAGGGCTCGGTGTATCGAGTTTCAGGGTGTAACCATTGTAATAATCACCCCCATTGGTCTCACCCCATTGAGTCATGGCGCGGTCGTAAGAAAAATTAAACTCGACACCATTACTGAAGTCGTGCTTCAAACCTGCATTTGTAAAATAACGACCTAAAAACCGGTTACCAAGGTTGTTGGCACCAAGACTGACCTTGGTAGCGTCATGGTCGGCAATCTCACTTTCTGTGAACACCATCGTAAAGTTCTGAGGGTCGGTATCCACTTGGTAACTGATGGCGTATTCCACTCCCGAACGCTGGCTTTTTATGTCCGCAAGCACCCGCGGCTCATCAAATTCAGCCCGGGTTAAATGCTCATCACCAATCAGGCCATCAAAATAATTGGCTATCGCTTCTGGCGCTTTGATATTAGCCAACTTGCCATTAACCACATGGGCGTAAACTACGTTTCCTTGATGGGCGTAGTACACGGTTACCAGCAAATGTCCAAGCTGGTAATACGCTTGGTTGAGTCCATTAACGGCCTGGGCCGGGGTTTGCGCTGCGCCCATAATCGTATCGATTTGGGCGTCAGTTAAGTATTTATTGCCACTGATACGAAGTGTATATCCAGCTACCTCACGCTCAATTACCCCCGCAGAGCTAATTGCCGCGTAATTCTCTATTTTTGCCGCCGTTGAAGCTTGGGGCGGGATAACAGGAGGTAAATCAATAGCCATGTGTACTCCACTTCATATCTTTATCATTTCGGCTGCTAATTGATCAGCCGCAGTTCTACTCGACGATTCGCCGCCCGAGCAGATGTCAACTTCTCACCACTCAGCCCCACAACCGGCATTCTGGGGTCTGAAGCCCCGTAACCTTTAGAAATTAAGCGCACCGGAGCCACGCCCTCATTAATCAAATAGCGGCGAACGGCTTCTGCTCGTTGCAAAGACAATTTTTTGTTGTAGCGCGCATCACCCGTGTCGTCCGTATGACCGGCTACCTCTACCTGCTTATCGGGCATTTTTTTCAAAATCCGGGCAGCCTGTTCAAGGATATTGGTAGAAGATGAGGTTAACAACGCGGTATCAACCGCAAACTCGACGCCTTTTAATTCAAGAGGTTTATTGAGGTCAAAATGACAGCCCGATGGCAGCACAATGGCTTTAGCCGGAGAGTCTGGACACTGATCCAGCTCATCGCACACACTGTCATTGTCGCGATCTTGGCAGTTTTCTGCCATTAAAATGGGGCTAAATGTAACCTTCTCAACGGTTTCACTGTCATTTTGATCTTGTCGGGTATCAACGGTTTTAGTGGGTGCATCATTGCTTATCGACACACCTGGCAACGAGACAGTCAACACGGTGGGATCAAGATCACCACTCAACACGGAGCCTTCAAGAAACTCGATAACAGCCGGTTGTTCAGGATCCAATGCATTAAGCCAAGGCATGATGGAGGGCGTTAAGCCCCCTCCAGACGGTGCACCAAGCAAAAGAATGTCCTGGCCACTCACCCCCACACTAAGCAGAGCATCATCCGTCAACGCACCAATAGACAACAGGCTGTCCGAATCAGGCATTTCACCTAACAGCCCAACGTTTATCAGCCCGGTTTGAATCGAAACCCCCTGCCCGCTCCCGTCACCCAAAAGAGTCGAGAGCAAAGACTGAGCCCCCAGAGGCATTGAAGCTCCGGCGACAAACAGGCTTAGCAGCAATGTTCGACAAATCACGTTCAAAATTGCATCCAGTCACTTCTTATACTTCGACTATCAGTCGTCAATGCTTAGCGCACTTAATTGTCATTTTCAGCTAAAGCAGCCCCCACTATGGCGGGAATTAGCACATTGGCGCACCGCCGGTAACTGCTTGACGCAGGGAGCTGCATATATTCCACTTTCTGTGCAAATTATAGCCTGTCACAAGGTGTAAGTCTTTGCTATATAGCAGCTTATGTAATAGCTGGTTTCAGGGCGTTTTACCGCATTACTGCCCAAATTAGTGGCCAATAAGCATTCAATAACGCTGTTATCAAAACGCGAACAGTCAATGCCGCTCCATAAAACTGGCCTACCGCATTAAACAAATACACTTAGTTGCGATACAAAACCGAGCTTCACCGATCCCCAATACGCACCACCATCACACATATTGCTGTTATTTTTCCTTATATACCCACTTACAGCCAACCCCCTCGTCCGTCAGCCATCTAAACATTAGAAAAGAGTCAACACCCCCGGTTACCATGTTGGCTTATAAGCAAGCATCGGCTAACCGTACAGCTGCGAGCTCGATTCAAAAACAGCAATCTCCAAGCCCTGATAAAGTCGTTGCTTTGGGACAATAGCGAATCAACCAAGGTGAAAAACAAACTTGTGGCAGTAAGGAATTACAAAAACCTCCCGGCAACTCATTTGCGTGTTTATGCCTGAGCTTTCTTTTTTTAATGCCGTTCTTCCTTACCAATGGGAACCCATCCTGAGCATTATCTTCGGCGGCACGCTCGTAATGCACCTGCGCGGTCTTATTGCCGGGGCCCAGGCCAGTATGACTAAACAACTTTGTTTTTTTATTGGCCTAGCTTTGATGTACGCTGCGCTGCAAACGCGATTCGATTACTACGCACAATTTGTTTTTTCTTTTCACCGCCTTCAGCATTTAATTTTGCATCACCTTGCCAGCATGTTAATTGTGCTTGCCAATCCACTTCCGGTCCTCAGCTACAGCCTTTCCGATAAAACAACACGCGGCTTTACTGTTTTCTGGCAGCGCTCCGGTTTAAGCATCGCTTATAAAATAGCGCAAATACCCTGGATCGCCGCGCCACTATTTGTTGGCATCATTTATTTATGGCTGATACCCCAACTACACTTATTAGCTATGCTCAGCCGCAGCCTCTACAACCTAATGAACTGGGGCATGGCTGTTGATGGCCTGTTGTTCTGGTGGCTGATTTTTGATCCCCGCGCTGTAAAACCGGGCACCTCCACGCTAGGTTACGGAAAGCGCTGCCTGCTCTTGGCAGCCATCGCTTTTCCACAAATTATTTTGGGCGCTTACCTCACGTTTTCAAAAACCATCCGCTACGATATTTACGCGCTCTGCGGTCAACCCTGGCCCCTGTCGCCACTCATCGACCAACAAATCGGCGGTTTAATCACATGGATTCCCGGCGCAATGATGAGTGTAGTGGCAATGTTGATTGTCATGGTACGCTGGCGATCGTCCTCCAAAACATCAACCAAAAAAGGGGGATACTGATGACTCGCCTTGCGCTGACAACGTTTCTCAGTCTACTGTTACTTTCGGCCTGCCAAGCTGACTGGCACACTCAAGACATCTCGCCACTGATGCCACCCCTAGCCTTTCAGCTCACCGACGAAACCGGGCAGCAGACCACAGCAAACGACTACCTCGGCAAGATTAATCTGGTATTTTTTGGATTCACTCATTGTCAGTCCGCCTGCCCTGCAACCCTATCTCGGCTGGCATCTTTACTTGACGCGCTTCCACAATCTCAGCGCCAACAAATTAATGTGTTATTTGTCAGCGTAGATCCCAGGCGAGACTCGCCTCAGCAATTAACTCAATACACCAAAGGCTTTGGCTCGCGTTTTATTGGTCTTACTGGTACTCAAGATCAACTACAGACTCTTCACAAACGTTACAGAATCACTTACGGCTACGGGAACGCGTCTCCCACAGGGAGTTACATGGTGTCTCATAGCGCTGGTGTCTTTGTTTTTGCCAAAGACGGCAGTGCACAACTTCTCCTTCAACCTAACGACAGCAGCAAAGCCATTATCGCCGACCTGCGACGCTTAAGTAGCAAACGCTAGTGTTTATACACTCAGTTTAAATCGTTTATTGCGTCAATAGACCGCTACGTTAGATCTAAACAAAAACGCCAAGCCTTTTTCAAGACTTGGCATTTTTAGGTTAACAAATGCAGCAAAGCTGCCGTTCTAACTTAGATTGGCAATGGCAGAGAATCCAAACCCGGCAACGCATCTAAACCAGGTAAAGCGTCTAGCCCCGGCAAAGCAGACAAGCCTGGAATAGGTAAACCACCATCGCTAAAGCCCATCAAGTTCCCTTGTAAATGATCAAGCAGTACCAAGAGCTCATCAACAATAGCCGTCACCTCACCCTGAATCACATCGGGATCAGCACTTGGCAGAGCATCCACAACATCAGTGACTTGATCAGTAATGCCACCACCACCCGCCAAGTCATCAGCTGCGGTATCAATTGTTTTTGTCAATTGCTCAAGAACGTCCGAACCCGCATCCAAGGGCAAGCCATCAAGACCAGGAATCGGCAAACCGCCATCACCTAAAGATCCTAAAAGCGGCAGTGAATCCAGACCAGGGAGGCCACCGCCCCCCAAACCAGAAAGCAGGTCCAGGCCCGGAAGCCCACCACCCAGCGAACCCACAATAGGCAGACCATCAAGACCAGGTAAACTTGGCACCCCACCGCCCAAGGCGTCCAAACCAGGCAGAGAACCCAGTGGAATCAAGCCAATCAAATCCAGCCCTGGTAGCGCATCCAGGCCCGGCAAAGGCAGCGCGCCGACAACAGGCACCTGAGCATTGGCAGACCCCATCATTGCAGTCAAACCACCCGCAAAAACAGCTGACCTCAAAAGGTTATTTTTCATGACGTTTCACTCCAAGAAAACTGAATTCAAATCGTTATTTATCGCCTGATTGCTTGTTCATTAAACTATCAGCAACAGCATAAACTGATGTGCATATTACGGGTTTATACCTATGCATCATTGTGACGACCATCACAATTAACGATTTTTCCAAGGGGAGGTACGGCCTTAACGCTAAACCACAGCCAACATCCGAAAACGGGGCAAGTCTAGCCATCATATCAAACTGTCAATCGACAAGAAAACGAGTAAAAGACTACCAACAAGCCAATCTAGTTTTCTGGCATCGTAAAACGAAAAAAGCAGCCATGAAGGCTGCTTTTTTTAAAATGGTCGGAACGGCAGGATTTGAACCTGCGACCCCCACACCCCCAGTGTGGTGCGCTACCAGACTGCGCTACGCCCCGAAATCAGGGCAGGCATAATACCCCAAGAGATTAATAGAGTGAACCTATCTTTTTAAAAACTTTAACAATTCTTCCAGTTCACCTAGCATTTGTTTAATAACTAAACGCGTCTGCGATGCTTCATCTTTTGCGACCTCACCGGTCATTCGCTGGCGGGCACCACCGATGGTGTAACCCTGCTCATATAGCAAGCTGCGAATTTGACGGATCATCAACACATCCTGGTGCTGATAATAGCGGCGATTACCCCGACGCTTAACAGGCGCGAGCTGGGGGAATTCTTGCTCCCAATAGCGAAGGACGTGCGGCTTTACACTGCAAAGCTCGCTGACTTCTCCAATGGTAAAATAGCGTTTGCCGGGAATGGGCGGCAACTCATCATTGTGGCTTGGTTCCAGCATAATCCTCTACTCTGGATTTTAATTTTTGGCCGGGTCTAAACGTCACCACTCTACGGGCCGAGATAGGAATCTCCTCTCCCGTTTTAGGGTTTCGCCCCGGCCGTTGGCTCTTATCCCTAAGATCAAAATTGCCAAACCCGGATATTTTAACCTGTTCGTTATTTTCCAAGCAGTGCCTGACCTGCTCGAAAAACAATTCGACCAGCTCTTTTGCCTCACGCTTGTTCAAACCAAGTTCTTCGTACAGCCGTTCAGCCATTTCGGCCTTGGTCAGAGACGTCATCCCTTAGTTCCTTAGTTTTGCGCCGAAGGCCTCCTGTAAGCGACTCACAACAGCCTCGACAAACTGATTTACTTCTTCTTCGTTTAGGGTGCGCGATGAATGCCGGAACGTCAAGCCTAGCGCAAGGCTTTTTCGTTCAGGATCAATGCCTTTACCTTGGTAAATATCAAAGAGCTTCAAGTTAATAAGGTAAGCCCCTGCCGACGCCCTTACCTCGTCCAGCAACTGCTGAGCAGGAAGGTGTTGATCAACAATAAGCGCCAAGTCCCGGCGAACCTCGGGGAAACGCGATAGCTCTTGAAATGCAATATTACGCCGACGGGTAATAAAATCCAAAGAAATTTCAAAAACATAGACCGGACTTACAAAATCATACTTACGCTGCAAAGTGGGATGTAATGCGCCAATAACCCCCGCCAACTCGCCACCAACAAACACATCGGCGCACTGGCCAGGGTGCAGGGCTTTGTGAGTGCTGGCAGCAAAACTCACCGTTTCATCCACACTGCCCAGTAAACTTTCCAAATCGCCTTTTAAGTCGAAAAAGTCTACCGAATCGGCACTGGCATTCCAGCTTTCGGGCTCACGCCTACCGCACAATAACGCAGCTAGTGCGGGTGTTTGTTCAACAACATCAGCTTGTTGAACAAAGCGCAGGCCCGTTTCAAAAAAGCGAAGCCGGGATTGCTGACGCTTGCTATTGTGCATAGCCGCTTTTAATAAGCCCGGTAGCAGTGATGTGCGCATCTCTGCCATATCACTGGAAATAGGGTTGCGTAAGGCAACGGTCTTAAGGTCGCTTAATTCCGATTGCAGTGCCGGATCAACAAAACTGTAAGTGATCAGTTCTTGATAGCCTTTGCCAACCAATTGCTGGCGTACCACAGACATTGGCCGACGATTTTCCGGTGCGTCTTTAATGACCAACTCACTACTAATAGGGCTTACCGGTAAGCGATTGTAGCCATACACCCGGGCCAGCTCTTCCAGCAGATCCACCTCAATGGTGATATCAAAACGCCAGCTGGGTGGAACCACATTCCAGCCCTCTTCCCGACGCTCTACGGCCATTCCCAGGCCAGATAAAATCGACTCTACATCTTTAGCGAGCAGAGCCATACCCAGCAGCTTTTCTATCCGCCCTTCTCTCAGAAAAATAGATTGGGCTTTTGGAAGCGCATGACTTTCTGCGGTGATCAGCGGTCCAGCCTCGCCACCACAAAGCGTTAAAATCAGCTCACTGGCACGCTCCATAGCTCTAGTACAAAGCTGATAATCCACCCCGCGCTCAAAGCGGTGTGAGGAATCAGTGTGCAAGCCGTAACTACGGGCGCGACCGGCAATTTTGTCGGGCGCAAAAAATGCCGCTTCTAAAAACAGATGTTTGGTATTGGCGGTAACTGAAGAAGGTTCTCCCCCCATAATACCCGCCAAGGCTAATGGCTTGCTGTGATCGGCAATAACCAGGCTGTCAGGTTTTAGCTCCAAGGTCTGGCCATCTAGCATTGCTAGCGCATCACCCGCTTTTGCTTTTCGGACCACGATGCCGCCATCGATCTGATCCAGGTCGAAGGCATGCATGGGCTGTCCCAGCTCCAGCATGATGTAGTTGGTCGCATCTACTACCGCATCGATGCTGCGCAAACCACAACGGCGCAAGCGTTCCTGCAACCAAAGCGGACTGGGACGGCTCACATCCACGTTGCGAAGCACCCGTCCCACATAACGAGGGCAGTCTTCATCGGCCTCAAGCTCAACGGTCAAGGTCTCATTGTGGCTGGCCGCAATACTGCCATCGCCGTGATCAACGAAGGGCATGTCGTTCAGTACCGCTGCCTCACGAGCAATACCACGTATGCTCAAACAGTCGGCCCGGTTCGGGGTTAAACCCAGTTCGATAACCGTGTCATTCAAGTTCAAGTACTGGTGTAATTCTTCGCCAACCGGCGCGTCGAGCGGCAATTCCAACAAACCATCGGAGCTGTCGGCCATGCCCAACTCTTGTTCGGCGCAAAGCATCCCGAAGGATTCCACACCACGAAGCTTGGCTTTTTTGATTTTGAAATTATCGGGCAATACCGCACCGACTTTGGCCAAGGGGACTTTGATGCCCGCCCGCGCATTGGCCGCACCGCACACAATCTGTACCGTCTCATCGCCAGCATTCACGCTGCATACTTGCAGTTTCTGAGCGTCAGGATGGGGCTCAGCACTCAGAATTTCTGCCACTACCACACCGCGGAACTGGCCCGCTACGGGTTCGATGGCATCCACTTCCAAACCGGCCATGGTTAATTGTGCTGCGAGATCATCGGTATCCGTGCTGGGATCAACCCACTCTCGCAACCACTGTTCGCTGAATTTCATTTTTTATCCTTGATACCCTGTTTTTTTGAGTTAATTACGGTACTGACAACCTGGGTGACTTAGCGAAACTGCCCAAGAAACTGCAGATCGTTCTCAAAAAACAGGCGCAGATCATTCACGCCATAGCGCAACATTGCCAGGCGTTCTACCCCTAAACCAAAAGCAAAACCGGTGAAGCGCTCGGTGTCGATATTAGAAAATTCAAACACCCGAGGATGCACCATGCCGCAACCCAAAATTTCGATCCAGCCAGTGTGCGAGCACACCCGACAACCGTCACCGCCACACATGACGCACTGAATATCCACTTCTGCCGATGGCTCGGTGAAGGGAAAATAGGACGGCCGGAAACGCACGGCTAACTCTTTCTCAAAAAAGGATCTCAGAAACGACTCCAGCATGCCTTTTAAATCAGCAAAGCTGCAGTTCTCTGAAATCATCAAGCCTTCAACCTGATGAAACATTGGCGTATGCGTCAAATCAGAGTCACAACGATAAACCCGGCCAGGACAAATCAGCTTCATTGGCGGCTCGCTGCTCTCCATCACCCGTACTTGTACCGGCGAAGTGTGGGTACGCAGCACATGAGTGTCATCCACATAAAAAGTGTCGTGCATCGCCCGCGCGGGATGATGAGCAGGAATATTGAGGGCTTCAAAATTATGGTAGTCATCCTCTATTTCAGGGCCTTCTACCACGTCGAAACCAATACCTTCAAAGAAAGCCGACACCCGCTCGATGGTACGAGTAATAGGATGGAGACCACCCAGTTGTTGACCCCGCCCCGGTAAGGTGACATCAATGGTCTCAGCGGCAAGTTTGGCGTTAACCTCAGCTTCTTCTAACGCGGCTTTACGCTGGGAAATTTTCTCCGCGAGCTGGGCTTTTACTTTGTTTATCTCTGCTCCAGCCGCAGGGCGTTCTTCGGCAGACAAATTCCCCAAACCTTTTAGCAAGGCGGTGATGTGACCTTTTTTACCCAGATACTCAACGCGAACCTGATCCAACACCTGACCACTGTCAGCGGCGGCTATCTTCTGTTCCGCCTCTGCGGCCAAGCCGCTTAGATTATCCATTCTGCTTTCCCAGTTGTTCGGCTAGCACAGCACTTAGAAAGAGCCATGCAAAAATACTGTAGATTACTGTTTTACAAACAAAATAGGGAAAGAGCCAGGCTCTTTCCCTATTCGACGTGCATATTCCCTTGCCACTTACCGCGGCGCAGGAGGATCAGGCCAGAGCTGTTTTTGCACGCTCAACGATGCTGGCAAATGCCTCTTTATCGTGAACAGCTATGTCAGATAGCACACGGCGATCCAAAGCGATATCCGCTTTTTTCAGACCGGCGATCAAACGGCTGTAGCTCAGACCATTGGCCCGAGAAGCAGCATTGATGCGCGTGATCCAAAGTGCACGGAAGGTACGTTTCTTAACACGACGGTCACGGTAAGCATACTGACCTGCTTTGATTACAGCTTGCTTAGCAACACGATAAATCCGTGAGCGCGCACCGTAATAACCTTTGGCTTGTTTCAAAATTTTCTTGTGACGGCGATGGGCGGTCACACCACGTTTTACGCGGGGCATAATGTCTTCCTCTTAATCTTGATGACTTCGGCTTAAATGGCACGCAACATACGGTCTACCAATACTTTGTCCGACTTATGGACAGCACTGGTACCGCGTAGTTGACGCTTACGCTTGGTGGTCATCTTGGTCAAGATGTGACTTTTATGGGCGCTTTTACGCTTATAACCGCTACCGGTTTTTTTAAAGCGCTTCGCCGCTCCGCTGTGAACCTTTACTTTTGGCATCGTTAGATACTCCGCATTGCATTTTTCGTTTAAGTAGGCCCAAAGAGCTCGCTACTTTTTCTTTTTCGGGGCAATGACCATCGTCGCTTGGCGGCCTTCCATCTTCGGAAATTGCTCTACAGCGCCGTATTCAGCGAGGTCTGCTTCAACTCGCTGCAACAACTGTATGCCTAATTCCTGGTGGGCCATCTCACGACCGCGGTAACGCAGGGTTACCTTGGCTTTATCCCCATGCTCGAGGAAACGTATCAGGTTGCGCAGTTTTACCTGATAATCCCCATCATCCGTCCCAGGTCGGAATTTAACTTCCTTAACCTGAGTCCGAACCTGGTTTTTTCGGGCCGCAGCTTGCTGCTTTTTGGCCTCGAAAACATGTTTACCATAGTCCATGATTTTACAGACTATTGGGTCCGAATCTGCGATTTGGACCAAATCTAGTGTAACTGCTTCTGCCGCCTTCAGGCCCTCAGCAAGCGGAACGATGCCTACCTGGTTGCCATCTTGATCGATCAGTCTGATCTCACGGGCTTCAATGTCACCATTAATTAGCGCTTTTTTACTGCGCCCTTTTGCGTTATCGCGTTTAATTGCTAATTCTCCGGGTTTGCGCGGCCTCTATGAGCCACGCCTTCAGCGAGAAGGTTTGCAAGGTCATCTAAAGAGAGTGAACCAAGGTCCTCGCCGCTACGTGCACGCACCGATACGGTCCCCGTTTCCACTTCCTTGTCACCAACGACAAAGAGATACGGGACCTTCTGAATTGTGTGCTCGCGGATTTTAAAGCCGATCTTCTCATTTCTCAAGTCCGCATCGACTCTAAACCCACGTTCTTGCAGGAAATCTTCCACTTTAGAGACAAATCCAGCCTGTTTGTCCGTAATATTACAAACAACCGCTTGCACCGGCGCCAACCAAAGTGGAAATGCGCCCTCGTAGTGTTCGATCAGAATCCCGATAAAACGTTCGAAAGAACCCAAAATAGCTCGGTGCAACATCACTGGCGTTTGGCGTTCACCCGCTTCATCCACATACTGAGCACCAAGGCGGCCCGGCATAGAGAAATCGACCTGAATTGTGCCCAATTGCCATACCCGACCGATGCAATCCTTCAAAGAAAACTCAATTTTGGGACCGTAAAACGCGCCCTCACCCGGCAGTTCTTCCCAGGGCAGTGATTTACTGTCCAGCGCCAAAGCCAGCGACTGCTCGGCTCGATCCCAGTCCTCGTCGCTACCAACCCGTTGCTCTGGGCGAGTCGACAAACGATAAATCACTTCACTAAAACCAAAATCGGCATAGACGTCGTGAAGGAAGTCGATAAAGTCTGCCACTTCACTTTGAATTTGGCCCTCTGTACAGAAGATATGTGCATCATCCTGCACAAACCCCCGGACGCGCATAATGCCATGCAAGGAACCAGAAGGTTCATTGCGATGACAGCTACCAAACTCAGCCAAACGCAGCGGCAAATCACGATAGCTGCGTAAACCCTGATTAAACACCTGCACATGGCAAGGGCAGTTCATAGGTTTAACCGCAAACTGACGATCATCCGCCGTCAGCGTAAACATGCCGTCACTGAATTTATCGGCGTGACCAGATTTTTCCCACAAAGAAATATCCACCACCTGAGGGGTTTTGATCTCTTTGTAGCCATGCTGGCGCTGCTTAAGCCGCATGTATTGCTCAATGCCCTGATAAATGCTCCAGCCTTTTGGATGCCAAAACACCATACCGGGCGCTTCTTCCTGCATATGGAATAAATCTAATTTCTTAGCCACTTTGCGATGATCCCGCTTGGCTGACTCTTCCATAATGCGCATGTGTTGCGCGAGCTGTTTTTTATCAGCAAATGCGGTGCCATAAATACGCTGCAGCATTTTATTATCAGAGTCGCCACGCCAATAAGCGCCACTTACCCGCAACAATTTAAAATGCTTGCAGAAGCTCATATTGGGTACATGGGGGCCACGACACATATCCACGTATTCTTCGTGATAATAGAGACCCGGCTTATCGTCTCGAGCCACATCTCGCTCAAGAATCTCTAACTTATAAGACTCCCCACGGGCCTCAAAGGTGGCGACGGCTTCTTCCCAACTGACTTTTTTCTTTACTACCGCATAGCCCGTTTTCACCAGCTCTTTCATGCGCGTTTCTAGCTTTTCCAGATCTTCCTCGGTAAGCATATGATCGAGGTCAACATCATAGTAAAAACCGCTATCGATAGTGGGGCCAATCGCCATTTTGGCTTCTGGCCACAATTGCTTTAAGGCGTGCCCCAAAAGGTGGGCACAAGAGTGGCGAATAATCTCCAGGCCATCTTCATCCTTGGCCGTAAACAGGGTCAGCTCGGCATCATCGGTAATCACATCGCTGGCATCACGACGCACGCCATTAACCCGACCGCCCAAGGTCGCTTTGGCCAAGCCTGGACCGATATCGGCAGCAACATCCAGTACGCTAACAGGCTGGTCAAATTCACGTTGACTA
The DNA here is from genome assembly GCF_001010805.1 of Spongiibacter sp. IMCC21906. NCBI lineage: Bacteria > Pseudomonadati > Pseudomonadota > Gammaproteobacteria > Cellvibrionales > Spongiibacteraceae > Spongiibacter > Spongiibacter sp. IMCC21906. The sequence continues at coordinate 2,539,788 of NZ_CP011477.1, forward strand.
CCATCGGGGAGAGTAATGCGGGGCATAGCGAATCCTTTTACAGTGGTGGCCCCTACGAAAGGCCACATGACTAAAATATGAGGTTTTAACGAGGGCGAACATTATCCACGTTGATGATTAACGCTGCAAGAAAGATGCATCCTGAAATCACTAACCGATTTTGAAAGAACCCACGAAAATGGAGAACTATAAGGGGGTGCATCGATGAGGGAATTGGTAGGACCAGGCGGATTCGAACCGCCGACCTCTACCATGTCAAGGTAGCGCTCTAACCAACTGAGCTATGGTCCTAAGGGCTGATCTGCATTTGCGCAGTCATTGTTGAACAGTTTTTGACAGCTGGCTTCGACCTCAGCTTGAGGGCGATCAACTACGCTAGCTGCCTGAACGACGCGCATTATAGTCAGGCCGTTCAAACAGCACAACCTTAAACCGCGTTAACTGATAAACATCTGCTGTTTGATTTCGACTAACTTATCTCTAACCCGGGCCGCCGCTTCAAAATCCAGGTTCTTCGCATGGCCCTGCATTTCTTGCTCAAGCTTTTTCAACAGCTTGGCAAGCTCATCCTTCGACAGACGTTCCGCATCCACCAGGTAATCACCGCTGGGTTCAGCCACTTTACGCTGATCACCACGCCGCTTGCCCTTGGAACCAGGCACCGCACCGGCATCAAGAATATCGGCAATAGACTTAGTAACACCAACGGGAGTAATGTCATGCTCTTCATTAAACGCAAGTTGCTTTTTCCGACGCCGCTCAGTCTCTTCAATCGCCCGCTGCATAGACCCGGTAATTTTATCGCCGTACAAAATTGCCTTGCCATGCAGGTTTCGGGCAGCCCGGCCAATGGTTTGGATAAGAGAGCGATCAGAGCGAAGAAAACCTTCTTTATCAGCATCCAAGATGGCGACCAACGAGACCTCCGGCATGTCCAAACCTTCTCGCAACAAGTTAATGCCGACCAGTACATCAAACTTACCCAACCGAAGGTCGCGAATAATCTCCACCCGCTCTACCGTATCAATATCGGAATGTAGGTAACGGCACCTCACGCCATGTTCATCCAAGTATTCGGACAGATCCTCTGCCATCCGCTTAGTTAACGTGGTTACCAGCACCCGTTCTCCCACCTCAACTCGAAGTCCAATTTCAGATAAAAGATCATCCACTTGAGTCGTTGCGGGTCGAACCTCAAGTTGAGGATCCACCAAACCTGTAGGCCGCACCACTTGTTCCACGACTCTTGCAGCATGCTCTTTCTCATAGGGGCCAGGCGTTGCTGAAACAAAAATTAGCTGCGGAACCAAACGCTCCCACTCTTCAAACTTCATCGGCCGATTATCCAGCGCGGAAGGCAAGCGAAAACCGTATTGAACCAGTGTTTCTTTTCGCGAGCGGTCGCCTTTGTACATCGCACCTATTTGCGGAATAGTGACGTGAGATTCATCAATTACCACCAGGGCATCAGGTGGCAAATAATCAAATAGTGTTGGCGGTGCCTCGCCGGGCTCACGTCCGGACAGGTAGCGAGAGTAGTTTTCTATCCCGTTGCAATAACCAAGCTCTCGAATCATCTCCAAATCATAGCGAGTACGCTGCTCAAGGCGCTGCGCCTCAACCAGCAAGTCGTTTTCACGGAGGTGGGCTAGCCGCTCAACCATCTCTTCTTCTATACGATCTACCGCTTTTAGTAGTGTTTCGCGCGGCGTGACATAATGGCTTTTGGGGTAGATGGTAATTCGAGGCAGCTTACCAAAAGACTCACCCGTTAACGGATCAAACCGCGTAATTGTCTCAATCTCATCATCAAACAGCTCGACACGAATCGCATCTTTATCGCTCTCTGCTGGGAACACATCAATAACATCGCCCCGCACTCGATAAGTGCCGCGCTGAAAAGCAACATCATTCCGCTTGTACTGCAGCTCTGCCAGCCGCCGGAGCAACTTGCGCTGATCAATACGCTCACCCCGCACCAAGTGCAGCACCATTTTAAAATACTGCTCGGGGTCACCCAGACCGTATATTGCAGACACCGAGGCAACAATAATGGCATCTGAGCGCTCCATCAGCGCCTTTGTCGCCGATAAGCGCATCTGTTCAATGTGGTCGTTGATAGAAGCGTCTTTTTCTATAAACGTATCTGACGCGGGTACATAGGCCTCTGGCTGGTAGTAGTCATAGTAAGAAACAAAATACTCCACCGCGTTTTCAGGAAAGAACTCCTTAAATTCACCGTAAAGCTGCGCAGCCAAGGTCTTGTTAGGGGCCATAACTATCGTCGGGCGCTGCAGCTCTTTCACAACATGAGCAATACTAAACGTCTTACCCGAACCCGTTACACCCAGCAGCGTCTGAGCGTGTAAACCCGCGTTCAGCCCCTCCACCAGGCCAGCAATGGCCTTGGGCTGATCGCCTGCTGGCTCAAACTTGGAAACTACTTTAAACGCTCTGCTCATCAAGAACTTCCAGCCACTGTAAACCCTCCATCTTACTCCCCCTACGCGGCTAGCTCAAAAATCGCTAAGCCTCGGATAAGTCAACGAAAAGCGTGAAAACAAGAAAATCCCCGGCCAAGGGTTGACGCTTCTGAGAAACATCATTAATATGCGCGGCCTCAGCTGATGAAGCTGTTCCGCCTTAGCTCAGTTGGTAGAGCAAATGACTGTTAATCATTGGGTCGCTGGTTCGAGCCCAGCAGGCGGAGCCAAATTTAAAAGGCCTTTACGCTTTATAACGTAAAGGCCTTTTTTTATGCCAAAAATTTGTCCCCACCTCCCTCAGACACCGCAAGCTCATTACAAGAGAAATTTTTGCCTACCCAAGCAGCAACGGGTTACATTGGTCTAAATCTCTATTGTGACGTCCTATGAATCGCCCACTCAAAGTCATTTTCTGCGCAAGCTTCCTGCTCTTTGTTGCACCATTACAGGCACAGACACCTACTTTTAGTTCTGCTCACCAAAAAATTGCCAAGCACTTTCTTTCGGACACACACTACCCCGCCGAACGCGCGTTTTGGATACGCCACAACGAACTCGTTTTAGCGGTAAATAAAACCAAGGTAGATGAGAAGGAATACGCCAAAATGGTCTGCACTAAACTGCAGCGCTTTGGTTTTGGCAGTCAAGATGTAACGATCATGATCACGGAAGCTTCAGCCTTGCGCAAAAACCAGCTAGGACCGGTTCTAAGCCAACGCCGCTGCAACCACTAAAATTAGAACGGCCAAACCAGTGGAACAATAATTATTGTCGCCGCCCCGACTAACAACGTCAGAGGTGTGCCCATTTTCAAAAAATCTGAGAAGCGATAATCCCCAGGGCCATAAACCATAAGATTCGTTTGATAGCCAATAGGCGTAGCAAAACTTGCGGAAGCGGCCATCATTAAGGTCACTGCGAAAGGGACAATACTGACATCAAGCTGTTGACTCGCCGCCAGCGCAATAGGAAACACAATCACCGCTGCAGCCAAGTTTGATATCACCGCCGAGAACAGGGCCGTCACCAGAAAGATAGCGGCCAAGGTCATTATCGGAGACTGACCAGCCGCCGCGACCATTAAATCGGCGATGGAGGCTGCCGCCCCGGTTTTTTCCAGCGCACCACCTAGAGCGATAGAGGCAGCGATGACCAGCAACACTTGCCAATCAACACTGCGACGAGCATCGGTGGCACGAATACAACGTGTCAGCACCATCAAACCTGCGGCAACAAAAGCCGCCTTAATCATAGAGAGCCAACCAAAGGCCACCACCGTCACCATCGCCAGCATAATCAATGCAGCCCGCAGACGATTTTCATGTCGAACAGGGCGAGAGTTTTCAATTGCGCTGACTAGAAGAAAGTCTTTGGAGTAACGCTGGTTACGAACAAATTCATCATGGGTTTCAAGTAGCAGAGTATCCCCCGGCTCCAGCTCCACATCGCCGATCCGGCCTTTGAGCTGCTGGCCATTTCGCGAGAGCGCAATTATAGCGGCGCCATATTTGTTACGAAAACGGATATCTTTAACTCGCCGCCCCAGCTGGGGAAAGGTCGGTCCAATTACCACTTCCACCAAGCAACGCGCAGAGTCATTGGTACCAATTTTAAAGGCCTGATCCTCGGCAAGTTTCAGTCCATGGATATTTTTCAGGTCGACAACGGAGCGAACATCTCCAGCAAAAATCAACCGATCATTAGCCAGCAGAATTTCTTCTGGCGAAACCGCTGTCAAGATGCGGTTGTCGCGAACAATTTCAATAATGAACATACCGGGAAGCTGCCGCAATCCAGCGTCTTCAATAGAACGCCCCACTATTGGGCTCCCCGCCTGGACCAGCATCTCGACAATGTATTGACGGGTATCTTCAAATCGCTGAGCCTGCCCCGACCGATTCGGCAGCAGCCAGCGACTCAACAACACCGTTGCAGCCAAAACCAACAAGGTACTCGGCAGACCGACCCAAGCCAGGTCAAACATCCCTAAAGCAGCATCAGGTGCCTGAGCAATCAACATACCGTTAATCACAAGGTTGGTACTGGTGCCCACTAGCGTACAGGTCCCGCCAATAATAGCGGCGTAGCTCAGCGGCATCATCAGTTTAGAAGCCGAGAGGTTATTTCGCTTCGCCCAATCCCGCACAGCCGGTACCATCATCGCGACCACCGGCGTGTTATTGAGAATAGAGCTAAATACCGCTACAGGTGCCATCAAACGCCATTGAGCAGTGAGCACCGATTTCGGACGCCCTAATATATTGGTGGATATCCAGCTAACGACACCAGTTTCCGACAGCGCTTGGGCTACGATAAACAACACCCCAACCGTGACCATGCCCTCATTAGACATGCCCGCCAACGCTTCTTCCGGCGTTAGCACACCCAGTAACAGCAACACCGTTACCCCGCCGCACAACACCATATCTGGAGGACGACGGGTAAATACCAGCACTGAAAAACAAGCGCCAATCACCGCCAGTACGCACCATGCCTCCAACGTGAACAAGTATCTAACCCGCTAACGCTTGATAAAACTGAGAAAACTGCGCGGTGAAACTCTGAAGATTTTCGGCGGGCAGGTCATTGATACCAGCGGCGGCGGCACGGCCACCACCGGTGGCAAACTGACGGCAAAACTCATCGGCGCCCTGCTTGTTGTTCAAGGGCGCACGGATACTCACCAAATAATTGCCATTTTGCTTTACCGTTAACACAGCATGCGCGCGATCCGGGTGATCATTGGCAAGGTCATTACTGTAAACCCCGCTCACTCGGCGCGCCCAACGCTCATTAGGCAGAATATAAACCGCTGACACCTGATCAGCATTCACTGGCGGCAATTTTGCTGCCGCGGCCATATCGTTATGATAGCCAGTTTGTAAATGTTCAAAAATTTCCTTCGCTTCTCGCATAAATTCACGAGGACTGGCGTAAGGCAGCAGCTTTTTAAATAGCTCAGCGGGGTGAAAGTGCAAATCTTCGAGACTGGCACCATAACCATTGTAGTTGAGATAAATCCCCAGGTTTTCCAGAGCCTCTAGTTCAGGCTCAGTAATATCGAGGCTTTTCGCTAAGGTCTGAGCGCTCTGACGCAGGTTGTCACCAAATGCCCCTACCACTGCCCACTCAGCAAACTGACCTTTTAACAGGCCATTCACAAGCAGCGCGGTGCACACATCAGAAGCAGTATTGATCTTAGTAGTGAGGTTGTTGTGCTCTGGAATATCGCCGGCAAAGTGATGATCAATATAAAGGACCTCGGCACCGCTGTTGAGCACTTGCTCCAGGCCGCTGCGATTTTTGTCCAGTGATACGTCAAGAATCGTTACTTTGTCACCTGCGTTGGCGCTTACACGATCCGCCAAAGCGATATCGCGTTTAACCCCAGTGATAAGCTCACTATCGACCGGATCGGCATTTCGGAGCTGGAGTAATGCACAAATTCCATCGGCATCCCCATTAAACACATCAACATATTTCATACGCTCAGCACATCTCCGCAAACGATTAAACGATCTTTATTTTTAGACGGTATAGTCAAATTCAACAGCGATGCTAATAACATTTCATCAACAAGTAAAACGGGATATCACAATACTCAGTATCGATTTTTCCGATACTTATTGTGCTGTATAGCCATGCTTTAAAACTTCATCAAGTCTTAAAATCGAGCTTTAGACAGACAGCTCCTTATTGATACTGCGCAGCGCCTCAGCCGGATTGTCATTACGGGTAATAGGCCGCCCAATAACAAGATAGTGACTTCCCATGGCCATGGCCTCTGCCGGCGTCGCCACACGCTGCTGGTCCCCCTTCTGACTGCCTGGCGGGCGAATGCCTGGGGTGACCAAAGCGAAGTGTTTACCCAGTTGCTGGCTTAGCATTTCAGCTTCCTGAGCAGAACACACCACCCCATCCAGACCACAGTTTGCAGCAAGCGCGGCCAAGCGCGAAACTTGATCTCGTGCCTCACCAGCCACGCCAATTGCGGGTAATTCTTCAGAGCGCATCGACGTTAATACCGTAACGGCCGTCAATAAAGGCGCAGCTTTGCCATACGACTGCAACGCCTCGGCCGCTGCAGTCATCATCGCCGCCCCGCCAACGGCATGCACATTCACCATCCACACACCCAAATCTGCTGCCGCCGACACTGCCGCGGCAACGGTGTTGGGAATATCATGAAATTTGAGGTCTAGAAATACCTCGAAGCCTCTGCGGTGCAAGTCTTTTACAATATCCGGCCCGAACCGCGTAAATAATTCCTTGCCTACTTTTAAACGGCAAGATGACGGATCGAGCTGATCGACCAACGCATCAATGGATTCACGCTTGGGAAAATCCAGCGCAACAATAATGGGGGATGAAGTTACCTGAGGGGATGAAACTGCCATAGGGGCTAATCGCCTTGTGTACCACGAACAGGCGCAATGGTACCCCACTGCTCACAACTAGGACACAGCCAATGTAATTTCCGACCGGAAAAGCCGCAATGACGACATTGGTAAACAGGACGGGTCGCAAGCACTTCGTCAATGGCAAGCCGTAACTCCGCCTGCCCTTCCGCATCGCTTAAGCTCAACCAGCACGACAGTGTTTTAAATGTTGGCCGTCGCTTTACGACGCTCTGAATATACGTCAACGCTTCAGCTTTTCCTTTTACCTCAGCAAGAGCGCCTGCCAATTCTACCGCTAAATACGAGCTGTCCGTTGTGGCACCAAAACGACTAAGGGCATCGACATACTCTGCGGTACTCGCCATTTCACTAAAGGCATTTTTAAACAGCGGTAATATTTGCATGGCCCACAGTGGCTGTGACCGGAGTAATTCCTGCAGCACCGCCAAGGCCTCACCAGCTCTTCCCTGGCGCATCGACAACGCTGCCAACAACAAGCCAACTCGCAAGCAATCCGAATCGTATCGCTCCGCCTTTACCAGTTCACGCTTTGCCGCTTTCAAGTCTCCATCTGACAGCAAACGTTCGGCTATCTCGCAGTGGTAATGGCTAAGGGCTTTCTCAACAAGCTGCGGCGACTTATCTTGCGCGCGACGCAACCAACCCCGTTTCGGCAACAGCTGCACAGCTACCGCAATCGCCTGTTCCCATTCTTTTTCAGTCTGATATATATGTCTTAAGTGCTCTAAAGCCTCAGCGCGGTAACCTTGAGACTCATCGACCAAATCCCGCAACAAGCGCTCAGCTCGGTCCAGTAATCCCGCAGAAATATAATCTCTGGCAAGCTCAAGATGTACCTTATGCAGTTCCACTCGAGGTAACGAGGGGCGGGAAAGCAGGTTTTGATGGATATGGATCGCCGCCTCCACTTCACCCTTACTACGCATCAAGTTACCTAGAGCAAGGTGAGTGGGAAGGGTTTCAAGGCGAACAGGCAACTCATTCACCACCGTGAGCACCGCCTCGTCAGCCTGCTCATTAAGGAGAAAATTAAGCCCTTTATAATAGCTATTACTGTCATCCACTGGCGCGGGTAGTTCAACTTTTGAACGACCCAAGCGCCCAAGTAACCATCCCACAGCAATCGACGCAAACAGTAATAGAAAGTTACTGACACTTGCTTCCATATCTAGCGCTACGATCTCCGCAAAGCAGGTAAAAAAATCAATATTCCATCCAGAGTCATTACGCTCTTGTCACGCCAGACCGCTGCCCCTCCAGGTTTGCGAGCTTTCTTTTTAGAACCAACCTAGAAGCTTGCAAGCGAGCCATGGCGAAGGATGCGGCAAGCATACCCAAAATGCCACCCGCAAAAAACGACAGGATCAACCACGTTGATAGGCGCTGCTCCGGCAACTCCATTATTAAAATATTAAGTGGCACAACCACGTCGTTCTCAATAGTGAACAACAGGCCCAATGCCAAAACCAGCAATAAGACCACTATCAATAACAGCGACTTGATCCAGCGCATGAGTTTCATCCAGACATAAAAAAACGGTATAGCCGTAGACCATACCGTTTCTAATAAAATAAGGCTATAAAGCCAGCGAACAGATAATACCCGTGGGTATTAATCCAGACTCTGGTTTACTCGCTCTCGAAGCTCTTTACCAGGTTTGAAGTGAGGAACATATTTACCGGGAAGCTGAACCGTTTCACCTGTTTTGGGATTACGTCCTTGCCTTGGCTCCCTATAGTGGAGCGAAAAGCTGCCAAAACCGCGAATTTCAATTCTATCACCGGTGGCCAATATCTGAGACATATGCTCAATAATGGTCTTCACTGCTAACTCAATGTCCTTGTGAGACAGTTGTGGCTGGCGCTCAGCGATCAACTCTATCAGTTCGGATTTTGTCATAGCGTGTTCCCGTTGCTCACAACATCAAGCCCCTAGCTTATCACTTTTTTGCAGATAAGCCAGAGACTTACGGGTGCCTAAAGCCACCCGCAACCAGACCTTAGTCTTTGTTTTCCATCTGAGCTTTGATTAGATCGCCAATCGTCGTTGCAGCAGCTTCGCTTTGGTTTTCACGCAAAGACTTCACTGCCTCTTTCTCATCCGCCATGTCCTTCGCCTTAATAGACAGGGTCAAGCCACGGTTTTTACGATCGACGCTGATGATTTTCACTTCAACTTCTTCGCCTTCTTTCAGCACATTGCGCGCATCTTCAACCTTATCACGGCTGATTTCAGACGCTTTCAACACACCTTCAACTTCTTCAGCCAATACGATGACTGCAGACTTGGCGTCAACTTCTTTCACCGTACCGGTTACGATGCTGCCTTTATCGTTGATGGCAACATAGTTAGAGAACGGGTCGTCTTCCAACTGTTTGATGCCCAAAGAAATGCGCTCGCGCTCTGGATCGATAGACAGAATAACGGTTTCGATTTCGTCGCCTTTCTTGAAATTACGCACGGCTTCTTCGCCAGTTTCGTTCCAAGAAATATCAGACAAATGAACCAGACCGTCGATGTTTCCGTCCAGACCAATGAAGATACCAAAATCAGTGATGGACTTAATGCCGCCGCTAATTTTATCGCCTTTGGTGTACTGAGAACCAAACGCATCCCATGGGTTTTGCTGACACTGTTTAATACCCAGAGAAATACGACGACGCTCTTCGTCAATGTCCAGAATCATCACTTCCACTTCGTCGCCAACTTGTACGACTTTAGAGGGGTGGATGTTCTTGTTAGTCCAATCCATTTCAGAAACGTGAACCAGACCTTCAACGCCTTCCTCGATCTCAGCAAAGCAACCGTAATCAGTCAGGTTAGTCACCTTGGCTTTTACGCGGCTGTTTTCTGGGTAACGGGTTTTGATAGCAACCCAAGGATCTTCACCCAATTGCTTCAGACCTAGAGAAACACGATTGCGCTCACGGTCAAACTTCAGGATGCGAACATCAATTTCGTCACCCACGTTGACAATTTCGCTTGGGTGCTTGATGCGCTTCCACGCCATATCAGTGATGTGCAGCAAGCCATCGATGCCGCCCAAATCAACGAAAGCACCGTAGTCGGTCAGGTTCTTAACGATACCTTTAACGACCATACCTTCTTGCAGTGATTCCAGCAGCGCTTCGCGCTCTTCGCTGTTCACGCTTTCCAGTACCGCGCGACGAGAAACCACAACGTTGTTGCGCTTCTGGTCTAGCTTGATAACTTTAAATTCCAGCTCTTTGCCTTCGAGGTGCGCCGTGTCACGAACGGGACGCACGTCTACCAAAGAACCGGGAAGGAATGCACGAATGCTGTTGATATCAACGGTGAAGCCGCCTTTGACTTTACCATTGATGATACCAGTAACAGTCTCTTCTGCTTCGTAAGCCGCTTCCAGCGAAGTCCATGCTTCAGCACGCTTGGCTTTTTCGCGAGACAATTTAGTCTCACCAAAACCATCTTCTACAGATTCCAGAGCAACCTGCACTTCGTCACCGATTTGCAGGCTAAATTCACCGCTTTCGGAAAAGAACTGGTCACGTGGAATAACGCCTTCTGACTTCAAACCAGCGTGGACCGTTACCCAGTCGCTGTCGATATCAATAACCACACCGGTCACAATTGAACCGGGCTTCATATCAATGGTTTTTAAACTTTCTTCAAACAGTTCAGCAAAGCTTTCGCTCATTCGTCATTACCTGAAATTTAATTGCGGTATGAAATTTACCACATATCGCCGCACATCCAGCTTGCGCGGGTCAGTTCATAATGCCGAGGAAAGTGCCAGCTGGTTTCGCACTTCTCTCGACGCTTTAGCCGCTCTAATTATTTAGAAACAGCAAAATGGGTACTGACCATGGCCAGCACCCTTTGAAACACCTCATCTATCCCTAATCCGCTGCTATCAATACGTTTAGCATCGGCTGCAGGCTTTAAAGGAGCGTGCTCGCGCTGTGAATCGCGCTCGTCACGAATTTGTATCTCCTCTAAAAGGGTCGCGAGGTTAACACTTTCACCCTTCGCTTTCAACTGCTTAGCCCGGCGCTGGGCGCGCTCCTCGGCACTGGCGGTTAAAAAGATCTTTACGCCCGCATCGGCAAACACCACCGTCCCCATATCCCGGCCATCTGCCACCAAGCCCGGCTGGGTCGCAAAATCCCGCTGACGCTTTAACAACGCCGCCCGCACTGCTGGCAATACCGCCACTTGCGAGGCTAAATGTCCGCTGCGCTCACTGCGCAAGGCCGTAGACACGTCTTCGCCATCCAGAATGACTTTAGTCGGCTCACCCACTTCGCCTGCAATAAATTCCACATCTAAGTTGCCAGCCAATGCCGCCACTTCGGCCTCATTGTCTAGGCTCACCTTACGCTGGTCTGCAGCCATGCCGACCAAGCGATAAAGCGCGCCGCTGTCCAACAAATGCCACCCCAAATGCCGGGCTAACATTTGGCATAAAGTCCCTTTACCAGAACCACTGGGACCATCAATAGTTACCACTGGTACGATGTCAGTGCCCTCAGTCATTGCAATTTCTCTATCTGCATACCTACTTCGCGAGCAAGCTCAACAAAGTTCGGGAAAGACGTGGCGACGTTATCACAGTCTTGTATCACTATTGTGTCAGTGGACCGCAGCGATGCCACCGAAAACGCCATCGCAATTCTATGGTCGTGATGGGAGTTAATGGTCGCTCCCGCCATGGTACCGCCGTCGATCACAATCCCGTCCGGGGTAGGCTCTGCGTTGATACCCAGCGCCACAAGACCATCAGCCATCACTTGGATGCGATCACTTTCTTTCACCCGTAGCTCTTCTGCCCCCGTCAACACGGTGCGCCCCTTGGCACAGGCGGCAGCAATAAACAGCGCCGGAAACTCATCAATAGCCAAGGGCACCTGGTCTTCAGGGATCGCAATGCCCTGCAGCTCGGCGTAGCGTACGGTAATATCGGCTACCGGCTCACCGCCAACGGTGCGCTCATTAAAAACCTGTAAGTCGCCACCCATTGCTCGCAATATATTAATGACGCCGACGCGGGTGGGGTTAATTCCCACATGCTCAATGGTCAGCTCTGCACCGGGGGTAATACTGGCAGCAACCATAAAAAAAGCTGCCGAAGAAATATCCGCAGGTACATCTATATGCACTGCTTTTAATCGTCCACCGCCCTGCAAGCTCGCCTTGGACCCAGCCACCGTCACCGGATACGAAAAACCCTGCAGCATTCGCTCACTATGGTCTCGAGTCGGTGCAGGTTCTACTGTCGAAGTTTCACCTTCCGCATAAATACCCGCCAGCAGCACACAGGATTTAACCTGCGCGCTAGCCATTGGCAATACATAGTGAATGCCTTTAAGCGTTTGCCCGCCACGCAATGTTAACGGAGGGCGTCCACCCTCGCCGGTCTCCACCACCGCGCCCATGTCACGCAGCGGCTTGGCCACCCGCTCCATTGGCCGTTTATTGAGGGAGATATCGCCGGTCATGGTGACATCAAATTTCTGCCCTGCCAGCAAGCCGGCCAGCAAGCGCATAGAGGTGCCGGAGTTGCCGACATAAATGGGCTCGCTGGGCGCGTTTAAACCATCGCGACCCACACCATGAATCACTAACCGACCCTTGTCCGGGCCGTCAATTTTAACCCCCATAGCCTGAAACGCTTTTAGGGTACACAAGGCATCTTCGCCTTCTAAAAAACCATCCACCGTCGTGACGCCATCGGCAATGGCACCAAACATCACTGAACGGTGAGAAATCGACTTGTCACCAGGAACGCGAATTCGGCCCTTCACTTGGCCGCCCGCTTGGAGTTTAAATTCCACAATTATGCTCTCGCTGAGATAGGCTCACTCTGCCTTTTTAGCAGATTGTCCATTGAGATATTGACCCAAAAAATGCTCATCACGAGCCTTTTTTGCCTGGTCAAAAACGGTATAAATCTTTGCGCCATCGCCTTGCTCTATCGCGCTGCGCAGCTCCGCCAAATGACAACTAAACTGATCAATGCCCGCCAACACCGCATCGCGATTAGCCAACACAATATCGTGCCACATGGTCGGGTCGCTGGAGGCAATACGCGTAAAGTCCCGAAAGCCACCAGCGGCAAATTTGAAAATCTCTCCCGCCCGGCCATCTTTCGCCAAAGCGTCAACCAGGGTATAGGCCAATACATGAGGAAGGTGACTGGTAGAAGCCAGTACAGCGTCATGATCAGAAACGGACATGCACAACACCTCAGCGCCGCAGGCCCGCCACATTGCCCGAACCTTCGACACAGCATCAACATCGGTATTATCCAACGGTGTCAAAATCACCCGATGGTCACGAAACAAGTCTGCTTTAGCGGCATCAACGCCGCTCTGTTCCGAACCGGCAATAGGATGCGCCAGTACCAAATTGGCAGGCACTTCACCAAAAATACGCTCTGCAGCTTGCTGCATATTGCCTTTAACGCTGGCAACATCAGTGACAATCATATCCGCAGTCATTAACGGCGCCAAGGACTCCAACACCGCTTCTGCTACCTGGGTTGGCGTAGCGATCACGACCATATCTGCGCCGCGAACCGCCGCTGCCAAATCCAGAGTGTATTCATCAATTACCCCCAGCTCGACACCGCGCTGCAAAGACCCACTGCGGCGGCCTGTCGCCACCACCGTATTAACCATGCCCTGGGCTTTCAATGCGGCCGCAAGAGAGCCGCCCATTAAACCCAAACCAATAATGCAAAGCCGGTTAATCACTGAGCGCGCTCCTGCACCCATTTTTTCAGTTCAGGGCTATTTAGCACTGTCTTAAGGGCAAGCAAAAAACGGGCATTTTCCTGCTCAAGGCCGATGGAAACTCGCAGATGATTGGGCATATCGTATATGCCTACTGGCCGAACAATGACGCCTGACTCTAGCAAAGCCTGATAAATCGGACCTGCTGCACAAGGCAACTCAATAGCAATAAAATTACCCACTGAGGGAATATACGGAACGCCCAACGCGTCGAGACCACTGCAAAGCTGAGCCATGCCCGCACGGTTCACGTCTTGACTGCGAGTAAGATAATCGGCATCTGCCAGCACTGCTTCGGCGGCAGCCAACGCAGGTACAGTCACATTAAAGGGTGCCCGTACCCGGTTCAGTAAATTGGCAACATCTTTATGGCTCACCGCATAACCCACTCGCAAACCGGCCAAACCGTAAGCTTTAGAAAACGTGCGGGTTAAAATTAAATTAGGGTATTCTTTTAATAACGCCAGCCCATCCTCACCCAAACCAGTGCCGACAAACTCAACGTAGGCCTCGTCCAAAACCACCATCACCCGCTCAGGCACCTGGGCCATAAACCGGCGAATATCGGCGAAATCCAGACAGGTCCCGGTGGGGTTATTGGGGTTGGCGATAAACAGCAAGCGAGTGTCGTCCTCAATCGCTGCGGCCATTGCATCCAAATCATGGCCCCACTCTTTGGCCGGGGTGACAATGGCCCGTGCACCTACCGCCTGAACGGAAATAGGATAAACAATAAATGCGTATTGGGAGAAAACCGCCGAACTATTCTTATCCAAAAACACTCGGGCAATTACGTCCAACACATCGTTAGAACCATTGCCCAATGTTAACTGGTCTGGATTAACACCCAGACGGGGCGCCAAGGTGTTCTTTAACGCAAAGCCACTGGCATCGGGGTATAAATGGCTTTCTGCCAGGGCCGCGGTGGCAGCCGCCAAAGCTTTAGGCGACGGTCCCAAAGGATTTTCATTACTGGCCAACTTCACAACATCAACCAGTCCCAGCTCCCGCTCCAACTCTTCAACGGGTTTGCCCGGCTGATACGGCGACAGGCCCTGCACACCGCTATTGGCCAGCGCAATCAAATCACAACTCATAAGCAAGCCCTCAGAGCGCCGCCCTAGGGTAAGACCCTAGCACTTTATACGTCAGCGAATGCGCCTCAATAGCGGTGAGAATATCGGTAATCACCGACTCTTCCTGGTGTCCTTCAAATTCGATAAAGAAAAGATACGTCCACGCCTCACTCCGCGAAGGCCGAGTATCAATTCTGGTCAGCATGACATTGGCCTTTTCAAAAGGCTCCAGCAGTCTGAACAACGCTCCCGGCACATTGCGGGCCGACACCACCACCGAGGTTTTATCACTACCACTGGGGGCAACATCTTCTTTACCAATAATCAGAAAACGTGTGGTGTTATGAGGAAGATCTTCGATATCGCCCGCAAGCGTTTGCAAACCGTATTGCTGAGCCGCTAACTCACCCGCTACAGCCGCCACACTGGCATCAGCTGCCGCCAATTTTGCCGCCTCGCCGTTGCTGCTTACCGCCTGACGCTCAACACCAGGATAATTGGCATCGAGCCAACGCCGGCATTGGGCCAAGGCCTGTTGATGAGCACAAATGCGGGTAATTTTTTGATCGGAATTTTGCTGCATCAAATGCAGGCGAATACGTAAATCCACCTCACCACAGATCTTTAGTGGCGAATGAATAAAGGCGTCCAGGGTGAGCGCCACCATGCCCTCGGTAGAGTTTTCTACCGGCACCACACCGTAATTACAGCGCCCGGCCTCCACGTCACGAAACACCGATTCAATCGACGCTTGAGGCACACTATGAATAGCATGGCCAAAATGCTTGATAGCCGCCGCCTGACTGAAGGTGCCCTCGGGGCCGAGATAGGCGACATCCAGCGGTTTTTCCAACGCCAGACAGGCCGACATAATCTCCCGAAAGATATACGCCACGGTGTCATCGGCCAACGGCCCTTGATTGGCCTCTTTTACCCGCGCCAGTACTTGTGCTTCGCGCTCAGGGCGGTAAAACAACAACTGCTGGGCGCTGTTGCTATCGCCGCTGGACTCAAATTCTTGGGTAGACGCATGCTCGCGCAACTTAACCTCAGCCACTTGCTGAGCACAGCCCGCCCGCTGATTTAACAGCTGATGAATTTGAGTGTCGATACTGTCGATCTGCTGACGCAGATCATTCAAGTTTGTCGACTTAGCCGGGGTCTGATCTTTGTCTTTTTTGGCAGTCATGCACTCAGCCCTTGGTTTGGGCGAAATCTTTCATGTAGTGGATTAATGCATCCACTGCAGACTCGGGCACCGCATTGTAAACGCTGGCACGCATGCCCCCCACCGAGCGATGGCCCTTCAGGTTTAGCAATCCGGCCTCATCGGCACCGGCCAAAAAGGCCTTATCCAAAGCGCTGTCCGCCAGCACAAAGGGAATATTCATTAGCGAGCGACTGGCCACTTCCACTGGGTTACTATAAAAGCCACTGGCATCAATATAACCGTATAGCTTTTCAGCTTTACGGCGATTGATAATTTCCATGCTCTCAAGGCCGCCCTGTTTCTTCAGCCATTTAAAGACCAATCCAGCCAAGTACCACGCCGATGTTGGGGGCGTGTTGTACATGGAATCATTGTCTGCCGCGGTTTGATAATCCATCATTGTCGGCGTAATGCTTTGGGCCTTGCCCAGCAGATCTTTACGTACAATGACAATAGTCAAACCCGCTGGGCCGATATTTTTCTGGGCTCCGGCGTAAATCAAACCAAATTTATTGACATCAATCGGTCGAGATAAAATCGTCGAGGACATGTCGGCGACCAGTGGCGCATGAGTTTTTGGTGTCCAGAAAAACTCTACCCCGCCAATGGTTTCATTGGGGGTGTAATGCAAATAAGCCGCATTGTCACTGAGATTCCAGCTATCAAAGGCGGGAATGGTCGAGAAGTTAGTGTCTTCAGACGATGCCGCCACATTCACACGACCAAAGCGCTTCGCTTCTTTAATCGCTTTTTTAGACCACTGCCCGGTATTGACGTAATCGGCAACATCGCCCTCGGCCATTAAATTCAACGGCACCGCCGCAAACTGACTGCTGGCACCGCCTTGCAAAAACAACACCGCATAATCGTCAGAAATACCCAGCAAATCACGAAAATCCTGCTCGGCGGCATTGGCAATACCCACCACTTCATCGCTGCGGTGACTCATTTCCATTACCGACAGGCCCTTGCCATGCCAGTCCAGCATTTCATCGCGAGCTTGGGCTAGCACCTCTTCAGGGATAGCCGCCGGTCCAGCACAGAAGTTATAGCATCGTGTCATTTTTACTTACTGCTCCAAAAGGTGAAAACAGGAGAGGTATCAACACCCCTCCAATCAAGCTTTTTATCTATCAAGGTCACTTATATCTATCAAGACTCACTAGGGTCATCGCTTGGCGCGTCATCTGGGCCCACATCTGGCGTTTGCTTAGGGATTGCAGCGTCGTCAGTTGCAGCACCATCATTCACCGCCTCTGCACCAAGTTCCGCTTCTTCCAGCTCGGCATCAATATCGGCCTCAGCAACACGCTGCACACCCACCAAATGCTCGTCTTCGCGCAGGCGAATCACCCTAACGCCCTGGGTGTTACGGCCCAGTTGCGAGACTTCATCGGTGCGGGTTCTTACCAGCGTGCCCTGATCGCTTATCAGCATCAGGTCATCGCCTTCAAAAACCTGCACCGCGCCGACCAAATCACCGTTACGCTCAGACATTGTCATGGCAATAACGCCACGGTTGCCGCGACCTTTACAGGGGAATTCTTCAACGGGAGTCCGTTTTCCGTAACCGTTTTCAGATACAGTCAGCACCCGGCCACCCTCGGCCGGAATAATCATGGCGATAACACACTGCTCTTCATCCATGCGAATACCGCGTACACCGCGGGCAGTACGGCCCATTGCCCGCACATCACCTTCGTGGAATCGAGCTGCTTTACCGGCACTGCTCAATAGCACCACGTCGTCATCACCGTTAGTGATCGCGGTGCCAATCAAAACATCACCTTCATCCAACTCCAGCGCCCGCAAACCAACACTTCGGCGACGAGAGAACGCCTCCAGTGGCGTCTTTTTCACCGTGCCTTGTTCGGTGGCCATAAAGATGAAGTAGCCTTCGGTGTATTCCCGCACGGGTAAGATCGAGGTAATACGCTCGCTCTCATCCAGTGGCAGCAAGTTCACCATTGGACGACCACGAGAGTTACGGCCCGCCACTGGAATCTGATACACCTTCAGCCAGTACACTTTACCGATATTGCTGAAACACAAAATAGTATCGTGGGTATTGGCCACCAACAGATGCTCAACAAAGTCCTCTTCTTTTACCGAGGTTGCCGATTTACCCATGCCACCACGACGCTGAGCTTGATAACTATCTAACGGCTGAGACTTGGCGTAGCCATTGTGAGAAATGGTCACCACCCGCTCTTCTTCAGGGATCAAGTCTTCGTGGGTTAAATCCAGTTGCGAGGCGACAATTTCGGTACGACGCTCATCGCCAAAGTCGGCCACCACTTGCTCAAGTTCGCCGCGAATCACCGCCAACAGTGCGTGATGATCACCCAGAATATTCATATATTCTGTTATTTCATCAAGCTTTACCTTGTATTCTTCAAGCAGTTTTTCATGCTCAAGCCCGGTTAGCTTTTGCAGACGCAATTCTAAAATTGCCTGCACTTGCGCAGCGGAAAGATGGTATTTGCCATCCCGCACGCCAAGGTGATCTTCGAGATCATCCGGGCGACAGGCATCGGCGCCCGCCCGCTCCAACATCGCGCTGACATCACCCAATTCCCAAGGGCGGCTTAACAAATTTTCGCGCGCTTCCTGGGTGGTGGCAGAGGCTTTAATCGTGGTAATGACTTCGTCAATGTTCGAGATCGCGACCGCCAAACCTTCCAACACATGCCCCCGTTCCCGAGCTTTACGCAGCAAGAACACGGTGCGGCGAGTAACCACTTCACGACGATGGCGGACAAAGTATTCCAGCAGCTCTTTTAAATTGAGAATACGCGGCTGATTATCTACCAAGGCAACAATATTGATGCCAAAGACGTTTTGCAGCTGGGTTTGGGCGTAGAGGTTATTCAACACCACTTCGCCACTCTCGCCCCGTTTCATTTCCACAACCACCCTCAGACCGTCTTTATCGGACTCGTCCCGGAGCTCAGAAATGCCTTCTATTTTTTTCTCTTTCACCAGCTCGGCAATTTTTTCAATCAAGCGAGCCTTGTTTACCTGATACGGCAACTCGGTGACGATAATGGTGTCTTTGTTGGTCTTCTCATTTGTAATGACCTCAGCCCGAGCACGCACATAAATGCGACCTCGACCCGTTTTATACGCCTCGATAATACCCGCGCGACCATTGATGATAGCTGCAGTGGGAAAATCGGGTCCCGGCACATGCTCCATCAATTCTTCAATCGTGATATCGGGATTATCCAACACCGCCAAACAAGCACTCACCACTTCGGTGAGATTATGGGGCGGAATATTGGTCGCCATGCCCACCGCAATACCCGACGAGCCATTAATCAGCAGGTTAGGAACCTTAGTCGGCAACACCGCCGGAATCTGTTCCGTGCCATCGTAGTTCGGCACCCAATCCACGGTTTCTTTTTCTAAATCCGCCAGCAGCTCATGGGAGAGCTTCTGCATGCGAATTTCGGTGTAACGCATCGCTGCCGCGTTATCACCGTCGATGGAACCAAAGTTACCTTGGCCATCCACCAGCATGTAACGCAGCGAAAACGGCTGCGCCATTCGAACGATGGTGTCGTAAACCGCCGAGTCACCGTGGGGATGGTATTTACCGATGACATCCCCAACCACCCGGGCAGATTTCTTGTAGCCTTTATTCCAGTCGTTGTTGAGTTCGCTCATGGCGAACAACACCCGACGGTGAACTGGCTTGAGGCCGTCCCGGACATCGGGGAGTGCCCGGCCGACGATAACGCTCATTGCGTAGTCAAGGTAGGACTGCTTTAGCTCGTCCTCGATATTTACAGGAAGAATTTCTTTAGCTATGTCAGCCATTAACGGGAGAGTTCCTTATTATGGACCAGGGCACATGTGCGCTTTTTCAGAGTGCAATCTGAATGGCGCCTTCTCGGCCTATTGTTTATCCGCGTCCCTAACAACGGCAAGCACGCCGAACGCGAAAATAAAAGCGCGATGATAGCACAAACCAAGCATGCGTAGACAGCTCAAAATCGCCGCAAATCAAGGCGCTAAGGCTTCGGCCCATCCATATTTTACTCATTGTAGGTATACTGGCGGCTTTATCTTGAGAGAGCGGATTTCCCCATGCCCGAGGCCAAGCCCATTGCAGCCGACACAGTGATCTTTCCTCGCTGGATATTGCCGGTCAGCGACGGTGACCCCATATTAGAAAACCATGCACTGGCAATGAGCAATGGCCTTATTAGCGCCATCTTACCCGCTGAACAAGCCCGCAGCATTGTCACCAATGAAACCATAGAGCTGCCACAGCAAATCCTCATGCCAGGCTTGATTAATGCCCACGGCCACGCCGCCATGAGCTTGCTGCGGGGCATGGCAGACGACCACCCGCTACATGTTTGGCTAAACGACCACATTTGGCCCGCCGAAGGTAAATGGGTAAACGAAGAGTTTGTTAACGATGGCGCCGCGCTGGCAATGGCCGAAATGCTTAAAACCGGTACCACCTGCTTTAGCGACATGTATTTTTTCCCCAGTGTGGCCGCGGAGCTTGCCCACCGCATTGGTATGCGTGCCCAGTTCGCCTTTCCGATTTTTGATTTTCCCAGCGCCTGGGGCAGCGGTCCTGACGAATACTTTCGCAAAGGCCTGGCATTGCGAGACAAGTTTAAACAAAGCGACTTGATTCAAATTGCCTTTGGCCCCCACGCCCCCTATACCGTCGGTGATGAGGCTCTTAGCCGGGTTGCCATGCTCAGCCACGAAACCCAATCCAATGTACAAATTCACCTTCACGAAACCCAACAAGAAGTCGATGACGCCGTGGCCGCCACGGGCAAACGGCCCATTGAGCGTTTAGCCGAACTGGGCTTATTAGGGCCACGCACTCAATGTGTCCATCTCACCGCCATTAACGACGACGATATTGCCTTGCTTGCATTATATGGCTGCCATGCCGTGCACTGCCCCGAGTCCAACCTGAAATTGGCCAGCGGCTTTTCTCCGGTCGAGAAAATGCGCAAAGCCGGTATTAATGTCGCCCTCGGCTCCGACGGTGCTGCCAGCAACAACGACCTGGACCTGTTTGGCGAAATGCGTACCGCCGCCATGTTGGCAAAAGCCGTGGCAGGTGACGCCACCGCCCTCCCCGATATCGCCGCCTTGCGCATGGCCACCATTGATGGGGCCAAAGCGCTGGGCATTGATCATTTGGTCGGCAGCCTCGAGATTGGCAAGCACGCGGATATGATTAGCGTTGATTTGTCTGACTTAGCCCAGCAACCCCTTTACTCGCCGGTTTCACAATTGGTTTACAGCAATATCAGCCATCAAGTACGTCACAGCTGGATTAAAGGCCAACGGATGCTGGATAATGGCGCGCTTACGCAACTGGATAGCCAGGAGCTGGTGAAAAAAGCCGAATATTGGCGCCAGCGAATTAGTGGAGCATAAGATTACAATGCAAGAGTATTCCAATGTCGACCCGGCAGAAATCGCCAAATTTGAAGAGCTGGCGCACCGCTGGTGGGACAAAAACAGCGAGTTTAAACCCCTCCACGATATCAACCCGCTGCGGGTGAACTATATCGACCAACGCTCGCCGCTGGCCGAAAAAAACGTGATCGACGTTGGCTGTGGCGGCGGCATTTTGTCTGAGGCCATGGCGCAGCGCGGCGCCACCGTCACTGGCATAGATATGGGTGAAACACCCCTAAGCGTGGCCCGACTGCACCAGCTGGAATCCGGTGTCAAAGTTGATTACATTCAAACCACCGCCGAAGAAATGGCCGACAAACACGGCGGTCAATACGATGTGGTGACATGTCTGGAAATGCTAGAGCACGTTCCCAATCCCGCCTCGGTTATTCGTGCCTGTGCTGCGCTGTGCAAACCCGGTGGCGACATTTACTTTTCGACCATTAACCGCAATCCCAAATCCTTTATGTTTGCCATTGTCGGTGCAGAATACTTGTTACAAATGCTGCCCAAAGGTACCCATGAATTCAGCCGCTTTATTCGCCCCGCCGAGCTGGGTGAATGGATAAGAGAAGCCAATCTTTCTTTGCAGCACATGACCGGCATGACTTACAACCCGCTGACCAAACGCTACAAACTGACTGAGCGCGACGTCGACGTAAATTACATGGTTCACGTTAAGAAGCCCGCATGACCTTAAAAGCCGTTTTATTCGATTTAGATGGCACCCTGCTGGATACCGCTGCAGACTTTACGTCGGTACTCAACGCCATGCTCGATCGGCATAATATGCCAAGCCAAAGTTACAACGCCGTGCGTCAACATGTTTCCAATGGCGCTAGAGCTGTAGTGGGCCTAGGCTTTAACATGCAGGAAGGTGATGACGGCTTTGCCGAGTTGGTCAACGAATTTCTCGACCGCTACGCTGAGGCCTTATCCCATAACACCTCCCTCTTTCCCGGTCTGGACGACGTACTTAAAAAGCTAGAACGGCAAGGGCTGCAATGGGGCATCGTCACCAATAAACCGGCTCGGTTTACAGAGCCCCTGCTAAAGGCGCTGAATTTAGACGAGCGTTGCGGTACAAGCATTTGCCCAGACCACGTTACTCACCGCAAACCTCATCCCGAACCGATGTTTTTGGCCTGCAAAGAGCTGGACATAGCACCAACAGAGGCCATTTATGTTGGTGACCACCTGCGGGATATTGAAGCGGGCCGCGCGGCGGGGATGGTCACCGTCGCCTGTCGTTATGGTTATATTCCCGAGGACCAACAAGCGGAAGACTGGCTCGCAGACTATGTGATAGACGCCCCGGCTGAACTAAACGATATCGTTGCCAAATTCATCTAATCATTATTATTTTATTTATTGAGGTTCGCTGTGACTAACCCGCCTGTGGCTAACACCCTGCCCCAAAATTTTAATGCCAGCGCAAACTGCTTAGCTGACAAAATCATTCTGGTCACCGGCGCCGGTGACGGCATCGGCAAAGCCGCTGCGCTGGCCTTTGCCCGACACGGCGCCACCGTCGTCTTACTAGGTAGAACCGTAGAAAAACTGGAAGCGGTTTACGACGAAATTGAGGCTGCAGGCTATCCCCAAGCCGCCATTTACCCCCTGCATTTACGGGGCGCGGTAATGCAAGACTACGAACAGCTCGCTAACACCATTGAACAGGAGTTTGGCCGCTTAGATGGGCTGCTGCACAATGCCAGCGTGTTAGGGCAACGTCGAACCATTGCCCAGACCACCGTTGATAGCTGGGATGAAGTCTTGCACGTTAATTTAACTGCACCTTTTATGATGACCCAAGCACTGCTTCCAGCACTCGCCGCAGCAGATAATGCCTCCGTAGTTTTGACATCATCCAGCGTGGGCCGCAAAGGCCGCGCCTATTGGGGAGCCTACTCCGTCTCTAAATTCGGCATTGAAGGCATGATGGAAATTCTGGCAGATGAAGAGTTTCAACTGAACGGGACTCGGGTCAACAGCATTAACCCCGGCGCCACCAATACCGCTATGCGCCGCTTGGCTTACCCTGGCGAAAACCCAGCGACCAACCCCCTCGCCGAGGAGATCATGCCGCTTTATCTGTATTTGATGAGCGACGAAAGCCGCGAGATAAATGGCTGCCGATTTGATGCCCAGCCCAAATAAGGCTCACCAAAAAGTACGCCATGCGTATGCCAGCTTCAGCGCCAACCGACAATAACACCATTAACATGCGGTGCTTGAACCTGAGTTTTGAACCTGGCTGCTATCGCCGATGACCACCAGTCCAGGCGGCCATCGCTCAAGCCTGCAGTAGCGCCTGCATTTGCTCAATTTGCTCTCGATAACCGGCATCGTCTTCATTGGGGTCCACCGACAAGCCCAGCCGGGCAAAAGCTTTAACCGACGACCAGTCCACTTCCCCCATGGGGTGGTCGCTACCAACATAGCTGTGCAAATTGGCGACCGTGACCACGTCAGCGTAATCCGCTACGTCCACATCCCGATCAAACTGTAAATAAGCCTCAGGAATAACAAGCAACTCATCCGCAAACCCCCAAGACGCCAAAATACGCCGCCCAACTTCAGGGGCCAACTGAGCCAACACCAGGTCTAGCAAGCGGGGATGATCTCGCAAAAAACCCCGACCTACCGCATAACTCAGCAACGGCAGAACACCAATTTGGTGAACAATCCCCGCCAACGTGGCGAGTTCAGGCTTAAGGTGGGCTTGGGTTTTTGACAAGGTATGGCTGATGGCTGCCACGTCAATGCTATGTACCCACAAGGCGCGCATCCGCGTATTTAAACTTTCATTGGTCGACAAAAAAATTTGCTGCATTGCCAAGGTCGTTACCAGCGTACCGGTATAAGCCAAACCGATTCGACTGACCGCAGTTTTCACATCAGCAATGGGTTGCCGCGCTCGCAACAACGAGCTATTGGACACCCGGATAATTCGGGCCGCTAGCGAGCTATCGTGTTCAATAATGCTTGCTAAAATAGGAATACTGGCATCGGGGTCACTGGCCGCTTCCCGCACTTCCAGCGCCACCTCCGGCAAGGTCGGCAGCACAATAGAATCGTCTTCTATCGCACTCAGGATATCGCTGCGAATCTGCCCAATCACTTGGCTCATATTGCCGCCGTCGCCCAAATCATTATTTTGCCGTTCAGAATAACAAAGCAACACAATCAGGCTTATCGAGACAAATACTTATCCCCTTGTTTATGGTCAGACCGCACTCAACTAAAAAAACAAAAAGGGATATCTTAGATATGACAAAAGTAGTGCTGTTTGACCCGTATCAAACAGCACTTAATGCTCTTAAATTTATAGCGCGTCGGCCACGGCCTTCAACGCGATATCAAGATCAAGCGTCAGCCCTTGTTGCCCAAAAGCATCCACCAAGGCAGTCAGCAATAGCTCAATATTCTCACGTCGCGCACTGTGGCCCATTAAGCCTATGCGCCATACCTTACCCGCAAAATCACCCAAGCCCGCGCCAATTTCCAGGCTGTATTTTTCTAGCAATAAGCCACGTACTTTGGCGTCGTCGATGCCGTCGGGAATATAAACACTATTGAGCTGAGGCAGTCGTGCACCCGCCTTAACCACAAACTCAATGCCCAGTGCTTCCAGCCCCGCAGCCAGTGCCTGATGCATCGTCGCGTGACGCAACCAGGCATTTTCTAAGCCTTCTTCCTGCAGAGCCACCAAGGCTTCGTGCAAACCATATAAGGCATTCACTGGCGCGGTGTGATGGTAGGCACGTTTGCCACCCTGGCCCCAATAACCCAGAATCAAATTCATATCCAAAAACCAGCTCTGTACCGGCGTTGTTCTGGCTTTAATCGCAGCTACCGCCGCATCGCTAAAGCTGACCGGCGACAAACCCGGTGTGCAAGACAAGCACTTTTGGGTACCGGAATACACTGCGTCGGCTTTCCAACGGTCCACATACAGTGGCACACCACCCAGCGACGTCACCGTATCGACAATACTTAAGCAATTGTGGCGCTTGGCTAGCCCACACAAAGTTTCTGCATCGCTAATTGCACCCGTTGAGGTCTCGGCGTGCACAAAGGCCAAAACCTTGGCATCCGGATGAGCCGCCAGCGTTTGCTCAACCGCATCTGGATCAACAGGGGTGCCCCAGGCTTGATCTACTGCAATGGCAGTGGCCCCACAGCGCTGCACATTTTCTATCATGCGCTTACCAAAAACGCCGTTAACCGCAACAATGGCTTTGTCACCTGGCTCCAGCAAATTCACAAAACACGCTTCCATACCGGCAGAACCGGGGGCAGAAATCGGCAGCGTCAGCGCATTTTCAGTTTGAAACGCATATTTCAGCAGCTCTTTAATCTCGTCCATCATCACAATAAATTGCGGATCAAGGTGACCAATGGTAGGCCGACCAAGCGCATCAAGAATACGCTGTGGAACATCTGACGGCCCGGGCCCCATCAAAACCCGCTGTGGTGCCTGGAAAGAAGAAATACTCATACCTGCCTCGTTTCAGTTCTTGTTTCAGTTAATGGCCCAACCGCAGCCAATAAAGATAAAGCCGACTATTG
Organism: Spongiibacter sp. IMCC21906; assembly: GCF_001010805.1. Lineage (NCBI taxonomy): Bacteria > Pseudomonadati > Pseudomonadota > Gammaproteobacteria > Cellvibrionales > Spongiibacteraceae > Spongiibacter > Spongiibacter sp. IMCC21906. Next base: position 2,565,774 of record NZ_CP011477.1, read on the forward strand.
TAACGAAAATGACGGCTTCAGGGGCTACAAAACATCCCGACTAGCCCTATTCCACAGAAATTCCTCCCCCTTTGCTACAGATACCCCAAATAGGGTATTTCCTAACGGCCCATTAAAATGCATGATATGAAGAAAATATGACTCAGTTAACCGGGGGCTTGATTACACTAATTCGATTGCCGCTGTTGTGACTAAAAAAGCGTCCAGCTAGGCGCGAGAAATGTAGTTTGGTTACGCCAAATAAGTGACGAGCAACGACGAGGGGCGCTTTTTTAGCCTCAATCCACAGGACTGGGGCCATTTTTACCCCCAGCGTTGTTACCAGACACTTGTGTAGAGTGACCAAACCGCATGTCTGGCGCCGAGTTGGAGGTAAAAATGCCCCCCAGCAGCGAGCATCGAATTAGTGCAACCAAGCCCCTACAGAACCTTTTTCGTAATAATATGGTCACAGAATGACTGGCGGCCCCCTGCCAGACATAACACGAAAGGAGTATGTCGCATGACAGAGCGCATTAAAGAGTTCCTTAAGCAACTCTCCCTCGACATCGCCAAGCTGCTTAATATTGACAGCTACGAACAAGACAAGCTTTGCCCCATCAAGGTTGAAAACGAGCAGCCAAGACGCGCTGACAAACGCAACCCTTACCAAGACAGCGGCTACTAATTCTGTAACATCTAAGCTGCAACATATCCGTCCCCAAAAAAGAGAAGTCCTAGGCTTCTCTTTTCAATGTTTATCTTCGACTTTAGCAAATACTCATCTGCGGCCTCCTCCCGAGAGGCTTAACATCATTTGCAAATTTCAATAAGCGGCTAGACGAGCGGCCAGCGACTGCGGACAATAACAGCAAGCTAGCCATTCAGTAACGTTGACCATTCCGTTAAAGGGAACCGCAATCAGTGTCTATGATTAACAGCAAACTCCCCCACGTCGGCACCACTATTTTCAGCACAATGTCTGCGCTGGCCGCTAAACACGGCGCACTGAATCTGTCGCAGGGCTTCCCGGATTTTGCCACCCCCGCGCGATTACTGCAGCAGCTCAATCACCACGCCCTTGCAGGCCAAAATCAATACCCGCCCATGAGTGGCGTTGCCGACTTGCGCAGTGAAATCGCCAAATTGGTCGCACGTTGCTACCAGCGAGAGGTGTGCCCAGAGCAAGAGATCACCGTCACCTCAGGCGCAACAGAAGCCTTATTCGTCGCCATTCACACCCTGATTCAAGCTGGGGATGAAGTGATTATGTTCGACCCCGCCTACGACAGCTACGAACCGGCTATTGCCTTGGCTGGCGGCCGCTGTAAACGACTGGCACTCTCTCCCCCAGATTACCGACCAGACTGGCAACAAGTGGCTGACGCCATCACCGACAAAACCCGCTGTATTATCGTCAATAGCCCCCACAACCCCACCGCCACGTTGCTGAGCAAACAAGATTGGCTGCAACTGGAAAAACTGGTTTTAGAAAACGAGCTGTTCTTAATTAGCGACGAGGTTTACGAGCACATTGTGTTTGACGACCACGCCAGATTGAGCGCCAATAGCTTTCCCGACCTAGCAAGCCGCAGCTTTGTGATCTCCTCCTTTGGCAAAACCTTCCACTGCACCGGCTGGAAAACCGGCTACTGCGTCGCCCCCAAAGCCTTAAGCCGGGAATTTAGAAAAATTCACCAATTTGTTACCTTCACCAGCTTCACCCCAGCCCAACACGCCCTGGCAGATATGCTAGCCGAAGAGCCAGAGCACATTGATCAGCTTGGCGCGTTCTATCAGCAACAGCGAGATTATTTTGCATCAGAAATGGCCGCCAGCCGCTTCACATTGTTACCCAGCACCGGGACCTATTTTATTCTCGGAGATTTCAGCGCCATCAGTGATATGGCCGACACGCAATTTTGCGAATGGCTAACAGAAACCGCTGGCGTCGCCGCCATCCCGCTCTCGGTCTTTTATGAAACGCCGCCAGACAGCAAAATTATTCGCTTCTGTTTTGCCAAACAACACAGCACCTTGCAAGCCGCCGCGAAGAAACTATGCCTGCTATAAAGAGGTCTTCTGTCAATATGAAAGCGATAAACGTTGCCGCGTTACAAAGCGACCTGCACTGGCAATCACCAGAAGCAAACCGCAGTCATTTTGCCGCCCAAATCAGCCAACTGACACAGGTCGATCTCATTGTTCTACCGGAGATGTTTACCACCGGCTTTTCCATGGCCAGCACAGACATTGCCGAACCCAACGACGGCCCGACCCTAAGCTGGATGAAAACCCAAGCCAACACCACCGGCGCCGCCATTACCGGCTCCGTCGCCATTAACGATGACGGCGACTACTACAACCGCATGTACTGGGTAGAGCCCGACGGCCGCGTTACTCAATATGACAAGCGCCACCTCTTCCGCATGGCCGGAGAACACCAACACTACAGCCCCGGCAGCCAGCGGATTATTGTGCCCTGGCGAGGCCTGCGCTTTTGCCTGCAAGTCTGCTACGACCTCCGCTTTCCCGTGTTTTCCCGCAATCGCAACGACTACGACGCCCTAATCTACATCGCCAACTGGCCCGCCGCCCGCGCCCATGCCTGGAAGAGCCTGCTACCCGCACGCGCCATTGAAAACCAGTGTTTTGTAATCGGCGTGAACCGCGTCGGCAAAGACGGCAATGGCCATGACTATAGTGGTGATAGTGTGATATTAGATTACATGGGCAAAACGCTGGAAAGTGCTCCGGAAAATGTCAGTAAGACACTAAGCAGCTCCCTAGATATAAGCGCACTCAATGAATTTAAAGAAAACTTCCCAGCCGAACTAGACGCAGACAGATTTGAGCTTTCTATAACGGGTTAATCATCAAATACCGTATAAAATAAAGTGGCCGGACCACCTTGGGGCTTTGAGCGCAGATGCTATTATCTTTTATTCATTGAATATATTTAGCGTATTAATTGAAGAATCACACGCCTTTAGCAAATATCTCTGAGATGTTGCTAATCACCACGTCGGCCAAAATCCAATTCGTCCTATCCTTGGTATAGCAGTAAGATTGTCTAAAACCTGTAATTATTTGTTGTAGCATAAAATACCAACCGCCACGCCAACAAAAGGAATCCACTATGAATGCCGTTCGTCAGTTCTTCTTGATGGTCTTGGCATGGGGCTGCGCAAGTTTAGGCAATGCCACAGCCTGGCAGTGCCCCGATAGTCTCAACGCTAGCCGCCCCACGCTGGAAGCGGGTGAGCTAAACCTGTGCGACACGGTAAAAAGCGCCAAAGCGGTATTGGTGGTGAACACTGCCAGCATGTGTGGTTTTACGCCCCAGTTTGAGGGCTTAGAGGCGCTTTATCAGGAGTTTAAAGATCAAGGTTTACTGGTGATGGGCGTGCCCACGGCGGATTTTGGCGGTCAGGAATACGAGGACGCGGAAAAAACCTCCAAGGTCTGCCACGCCAATTATGGGGTGAGTTTTCCGATGTTTCGCAAGGCCTGTATTCGCTGCGACAACCCCGATCCACTTCTCGCGTTGGTGGCCAAAGCCAGCGATACCAAACCGAAATGGAATTTCTACAAATATGTGTTTAATCCCCGTACCGGCGAAGCGGAAAGTTTTTCATCAATGACCAAGCCCGATGCCGACTCACTGCGCAAAGCGATTACCGCTATTCTCAATGAAGAATGAAGACAGCCGCGTTGCTATTTGTTGCGCTGGCGCTATTAGCCTGTAGCGTCAGCAGTCCGCTCGGCCCGTCTTGGCAGCGCTATATTTCAAGACTCGAAAATGTCTTGGACCGTAACGCCACCGCGCCCCAGCCCCAAGACTTTCTCCATTACCCCAAACAGCGCGATCTCGTCGTGGCTTTCTCATCTCCCAGCATTAATCTGTTGGACTTTTTACAGCTACGCAAATGCAAACTGGGAGAAACCATTGCCCAGCGCAATAGTATTCTGGGTAAGCATAGCGATGCCGCTGGGCGATTGATTTTTGATTTGCAGTTTCTTGCCCAACTGGAAGACTGTTTAAAAACACTGGATCAGGATAACGACACCGAACTGCGGCAAAGCCTGAAAAAGGCTGGCGCAATTAAACAGCAGGAATTACCTGCACGCATTTTTGCCGCCAGTTTGGCTGGCCCGGAATTTCGCGAGCTGTGGGCCAAACCCAATCGCGCACAAACCTACCCCATCGACGGTGCAGACCCGGCAATTAAGCCTTTAAAACAGTGGTTGCGTTGGCAAAAAAACTGGCTGGCTGGCGAGTGGCAAATAAACCCGAATGCTGTATTGATGACCCTTGGTGAAATTCGCAAAGGTCTAGCGGGGGACTTATTGAATGCACAACGGCTAAATCTAGCAGGGCTGATATCAGCCACCGCGTTGATTGACAGTCGCCTTGGCAACAGGCCTCTTTGCCTTGTCGGATCATCGCCACCGGCTGCCAGCCATTTTCGAAATGTGCTAAGCAAATTTTTTATTGCCGATATTCAAAAAACCGCCAGCCGTATCAACCGTCATCAGCAGCAGTTACTACCGGTGATACACGACATTGAAACTACGCTGTTTGAGGTGATGGCATCGGCAGACATCAAGCTGCCTGAGCAGTACCGGCAATGGCAAAGCAACCGACAACAGCTTTTTGAGTTGCTTATTCAAGCCCATCGAGACCACGTTAACGCAGCCGGTGCCTTACTACATCAATGCGGTATGACGCCGGGTTAACGACGTCGCTGCTCCATTCGACGCAAAAACACATCCATCACCGATTGGTACAAGCCTTCGCCTAAAAACAGGTCTTCGACACCCGAATCTATGCTGGGGTTGTCGTTCACTTCAATCACTACCACCTGCTTATCATTCTGTTTTATATCTACGCCATAAAAGCCATTGCCAATTAATTTGGCCGCTTTAGTGGCGGCATCAATGACCTTCTTGGGCGCTTCGTAAGTAGGCATGGTATCAAAGCCACCTGACTGACTTTTACTGCTGCTGTGCTTATAGATTTGCCAGTGGTTTCTCACCATGTAGTAACGGCAGGCATACAGGGGTTTACCGTCCAGCACGCCAATGCGCCAATCGTATTCGGTATACATAAACTCCTGGGCCAACAGCAGCGCCGACTTATCCAGCAGGCGCTTACTTTCACTCACCAAGGCGTCCCAGTTTTCTACTTTAACGACACCCCGAGAAAAAGCCCCGTCAGGTACTTTTAATACGATTGGGAAACCCAATGTATCTGCGATTCGACGTAATTCCTCGTCATTATCCCGGCGCAAAAATTCGGTTTTGGGTACAGGCACTTTGTGACTGCGCAACAGGTCAGCGAGATAAATTTTATTGGTACAGCGCAAAATAGAGGTGGAATCGTCCATCACCACCAAGCCCTCCGCCTCGGCCTTTTTAGCAAAACGATAGGTGTGATGATCCACCGCGGTGGTTTCGCGAATAAACAAGCCGTCGTATTCCGGTAGACGCAAATAATCCTTACGGGTAATCATTTCTGCAGAAATTCCCAGCGACTCCGCAGCTTTGACAAATCGACGCAGTGCGGTTTTATTACTGGGAGGCAATTTTTCTTCCGGGTCCACCAAAATAGCCAGGTCATAACGAAAGCGTTTTCTGGCTTTGGGTTTACGCCACATTTTGCTACTAAAGGCTTCAAAAGTAGCGGCAAAGCCCTCCTGCTCTTCATTACCCTGCAAATTTTTCAGCGACGTAACTTGCACTTTGCGCAGCCGCCATTGGCTTTTATATTCCAGCGAAATTTCTAGCAACGGACAGGGAAAACGCTCAAATACGGCTTTTGAAAATGCGCTGTGCTCTGCCGACAAGGTTTCGCCAAACCAACTGTGAATTTCCCGTACATCGCCATTTTTTCCCGCCGGGAGTTTTGCCAGCAACGGCTCAATCCCTTCCCATTGGATAGCCGATAATGATTTTCGACCCAATTCGCTCAAGGTTTTTACCGAAGGCAGCACATTGTGCCCCCTTGCCTCGGCAAGGAGAGAACAATAATAACCCGTACCCAAATAGCGATAGCTTCGACAAAGATTAATCACCCTGACCCGCTCTTCTCCATTCGAGGCAACCCGCTCCAAATAGTCATCAAAGGTAATCACATCCTGGCTGGGGAAATAGGGCGACCAATCTTTCAGGTCGTCCACTACGACGTAAAACTGGGCCATGCTGGGCGTCTCGTAAAAGGGCTGTAATGGTCGGCATTCTGAGGCCAGTTTTTACCATTCACAATATGCAAATATGGATTGTGAAGAGTAAATATTGCGCAGTATTATCCCCCAGCTGACGGAGCGGTTTCGCCAGCCGTCAGCACAACTGGAAACACCATGTCAGACCCGATAATTCGCAATGCCACAAGCAGTGATATCGACGCTTTGCTGGAGCTGGAGCAACAGTGTTTTGCTGGCGACCGACTCTCTCGCCGCAGTTTTAAACGCTTTTTAAAACCGGGCCCCCACCAGCTCGCCGTGCTGGTCGACAACGATGCCATTCTTGCCTATAGCTTGCTGCTGTTTCGTTCTGGCACGAGCTTGGCAAGGCTCTATTCCATAGCGCTCGCACCCCAATGCCGGGGACGAGGTTTAGCTGCCCTTCTGTTAGACGATGCCCACAACCGGGCCCGGCAAGCGAACTGCGTTTTTTTGCGCTTAGAGGTCCGGGAGGATAATGCCCCGGCCATCGCTCTTTATCGTAAAAAAGGCTATGCCTGTTTTGATACCGTTGACAATTACTACGAAGACGGCAGCAAGGCGCTGCGCTTTGAAAAGCGCTTAAACCTGGCTGCGCATAGCAGCGACCAGAAAATGCCAAACTATTACGCCCAAACCACTGATTTTAGTTGTGGCCCCGCCGCACTGATGATGGCCATGCATAGTTTGGATAAGTCTGCGCCTATTAACCGCAGCGAGGAGCTGCAACTGTGGCGAGAAGCCACCACCATTTTTATGACTGCGGGTCACGGGGGCTGCTCGCCCCACGGCCTGGCACTGGCGGCATTACGGCGTCAATTTGCTGTAACACTCTATATCAATACTGCCGACACGCCCTTTATTGACAGTGTTCGAAGTGACGAAAAACGCAGTGTAATTGAGCTGGTCCATCAGCAGTTTTTAACACAGCTTAGCGAATACAACATGCCGGTGGAGATAAGTCCGCTGGGGCAGAAGCAGTTCCGAGAAATACTCGAACAGCAAGAACATCTTGTTGCTCTTATCAGTACTTGGGCACTTAACAGAAACAAAGCCCCTCACTGGGTGTACATCAACAAAAGCGATCAAAATTACGTGTATGTTAATGACCCAGATACTGACGATACACTCTGGCAAACCGAGGCAGATTGTCGACATGTGCCGGTCAGTATTGATGCGTTTATTGCCATGGCCAGTTTTGGCCGCCGACGTCTGCGTTGTTTGCTAGCGATTCATCCCAAACCAGGAGGCACATCAAACGCCCAATGAAAACAGATTATCCCCAAGCGCTCAGAGAGCTTTCTGATGAATTAATTGCCATCCAAAAACCCATTTTAATTTTGGATAGCATTAAATGGCCCCAGCGTATCCAAGAGCAATTTCTAGCCACCGGTGCCAACGCTCTTCCTGACATTGGTCCCGACTACTATCAACAGCTGCCCCTGAGCTTTGATCCCAACAGCAAACGACAAGCATTGCTTGGACTTCGTAAAAAAATTCAACAGCGCCTGGGTAAAGACGATCCCCTTGGCAGTATTCTTTGCGAGACCATTGAGCAGTATTTAATTGTCATTGATTTACTTAGCCAACGTGGCACCCCCGGTTTTATGGCCGCCAGCAAAAAACTTTATGGCTCGGCTCGGGACCATTTACGCGGTGACAAAATGACCTTGATAGAAATGGGCCAGCGACTTTGTCATATTTTTTCACTGCCAGCGGCCAGCCACCTTGCAGCCGCCTACCCCAAAAACATCCCTGCCGACGAAGCCGTAAATCAACTCCAACAGCGGCTGTTACCCTACTTTGCCGACAGCGCTTTTAGCGTTAAAGAGACCGACGGTATTGTTTCTGACGCCTCTGCCGGTGGCGATTGCATAAAGGTCAACACCCATGCAGCGTTCTCAAGCCTGGACATTCAAGTATTGGAGGTACACGAAGGATGGGTGCATGTTGGCACAACATTGAATGGCCGTAATCAACCCTGGGCCAGCTGGCTCAGCGTGGGATCGCCGCGTATCACGGCGCCCCAAGAGGGCTTGGCGGTGTTAATTGAAACGCTGACTTTTAGCTCCTTTCCCGCCAGAGCACGACGCATTAGCGACCGGGTTGTTGCCATCGACCTGGCGGAAAATGGCGCCGATTTTATGGAGGTCTATCGCCACTTCATCGATCAGGGTTTGAGCCAAAAAGACAGTTACAAAATTGCCCAGCGGGTATTTCGTGGCGGCGATGTGCGTGGCGGGAGTTGCTTCACCAAAGACTTGTCCTACGTCAAAGGCTTTGTGGAAACCGTGAATTTTATTCGCTGTGCGATTTTATCAAATCGCCCGGAGGTGTTGCCGTTAATGTTTGTCGGCAAGGTGGCTTTAGATGACGTGCCCACCCTTTACCACTATCAACAACAAGGTCTTATTGAGGCACCCCGTTACCTTCCCCCCATGTTTAAAGACCTGAACGGCTTATATGTCTGGTTTGGTTTTTCTAGCGGTATGTCCTTGCTGGACATTGGCAGAATACAAGATCATTTCAAGGCCTTGTTTGAGCGCCAAGGGCTGTAAACGGTTTTGCAGCGAGGCCATAACAGCGACCAAAAATAAAATCATCCTACAAGTTGTAGGCATGCCGACACGGCTGCCGCAAGGCAGTCTGAGGGTGGACCACATTGCGGCAAACATAAAAGCAATTAACCGTAAATGCAGAGATACGCTGTGTTAACGGTTACTTTAAGATTGAACTTGCTTTTACCGGGAACATTAAAACCCTGACCAGCAGAAAATGTCTCCCAGTCATCACTGCCCGGCAGCTTTACCGTCAAGGCACCGCTTAACACTTCCATACGCTCTTCGGCGTCGGTACCAAATTCATACTCACCCGGCCCCATCACACCAATAGACTCGGGTTTGGCCTCACCGTCATAACCTAGGGATTGCACGGCACCATCAAAATAACTGTTGTGTTTAATCATTTAAAAATCCAAGAGTGGAAATAAACAGGGCCGGCAATCATACCGGCCCAATCAACGCGACACCAGAACGCCAGCGCCTTGCTAAGCCTCTGCCTGCTTGGCGTGGCCATAGTCCCGCCCCACATACAAATACATGGCTGGCACAACATACAAGGTAAACAACGTCCCAATTGACATACCAGAGGCAATAACCAAGCCCATTGCAAAACGGGATGAGGCACCTGGGCCACTGGCGAGCAATAGCGGTATCATCGCCATGACCAAGGCTGCGGTCGTCATCAAAATGGGCCGCAGGCGAATAGACGTCGCCTCTTCAATCGCCTCACGTTTAGAAAGCCGGTCATCTTTCTGCAAACGGTTGGCAAAATCCACAATCAAAATACCGTGTTTAGAAATGACCCCAATCAAGGTAATCAAACCGACCTGGGTATAGATATTCAGCGTCATACCAGGAAAGTTACTCAGCTGCATACCGTTGGTCAGCGCCAACAGGTTAATGGTCAGCAATGCCCCACTGATCGACATAGGCACAGTCACCAGAATGATTAATGGGTCCCGGAAGGACTCAAACTGCGCGGCCAACACTAAATAAATAATAATGATCGCAAACAAGAAAGTCGTCGCCAATGCATTACCTTCTTGACGGAGCTGCCGAGAGGTACCGCTGTAATCAATGCTAAACCCGGCAGGCATGACCTCTGCAGCAATATTCTCCACAATTTCCAACGCCTCGCCCTGGGTAACATCTGGCCGGGGCACGGCAACAATGGTATTGGAATTGAGCTGCTGAGCATGGGTAATGGATCGCGGCACAGTGCGGTCGACAATATCAACCACCGTAGACAGCGGGATCAAATCGCCGCTGCGGGTGCGAGTATAAAAGTCTTTAAGCTGCTGGGGGTTCAAGCGTTCTTCCCGCTGAACCTGGGCAATCACTTTGTAGGAGCGCCCCTGGTAGGCGAAACGATTGACTTCGGCACCGGCCATTAAAGCAATCAAATCGGCGCTGAGGCTTTGCATATCCACCCCCATCAGAGCCGCCTTTTCGCGGTTAATTCGCAGCTCGGATTCAGGGCGATCAAAATTCAATTGGGGGGCTGCAAAAAAGAAACGGTTGCTCGCCATAATTCGCCCGACAACTTCACTTCCCACTTCGGCCAATGTTATGGGGTCAGCGGTAGACTTTAACACCAATTCGACCGGATACCCCTGACCCGGCGTGGGCAATGGTGGTGGTTCAAACAGGGCTATTCGCACACCTGGCACGGCATTAAGCTGAGGCGTGAGCTCTGCGGCTACCTCACTCATGCTTTGATCTCGCTCGTCCCATGGTTTGCCGATCAAGCCCACAAAACCTTGGTTGGCTTCTAAAAAACCACCCGAGGCTTGTGCAAACGTATGGCCAACCGACGGGTGGTCAATGCCAATTTTATTGCTCTTGACCATAGAGTCTTTCAAGTATTCTGCAGAGGCGTAGCCATCGGCATCAAGCAAAACCCCAACGAAACCCAAGTCCTCACCCGGTGCCAGTTCAGATGCCGTGGTGCTGTATAAATAAACGCAGGACAACAATACAAGCAAACCAAATATCCCCACCACATGACGGTGGTTCATCGCGTTGTGGGCAGAGCTTTTGTATTTTTTGCGTAAGAACTCAAATTTCTCATCGAGGAAAACCTCCATACGATTTTCCTCGCCATCTGCACCATGCGAGGCTTTAAGCATTTTGCCGCACATCATTGGCGTTAAGGTCAGTGCAATGACCCCAGATATCAATACTGCCCCAGCAAGGGTAAAGGCAAACTCGGTAAACAGGGTGCCGGTAATACCGGTTAAAAAGCCAATAGGAGCATAGACCGCCACCAGCGTAATCGTCATGGCAATAACGGGCCCGACCAGTTCTCTGCCGCCTTTAATCGCCGCGTCCCTGGGGGACATGCCCTCTTCGATATGCCGATGAATATTTTCCAGCACGATAATGGCGTCATCCACCACCATACCGATGGCCAATACCATCGCCAGCATGGTTAACAAATTAATAGAGAAGCCCATGCTGTACATAAAAAACAAGGCGCCAATCAGCGATAACGGCACCGTAACGGCAGGAATCACCGAGCTCCGCAGTGAGCCCAAAAACAGGAAGATCACCACGATAACAATTATCACGGCTTCGATGAGCGTCGCCTGTACATCGGCAATGGCACGGTCGACATATATAGTACTGTCGTAGCCAATCACGCCGTCCAAGCCTTCTGGCATGGCCTTCACGATTTCGGGCCAGCGCGATTTAACCTGGTCAATCACGTCCAACAGGTTGGCATCGGGACGGATAAAAATACCAATAAAGACGCCGGGAGACGCGTCCCAGTATGCCACCGCATCATAATCTTCTGTGCCAAACTCCACCGTTGCCACGTCTTTAAGTTTGACCATCGCATTATCTTCGGAGCGAACAACAAGATTTCGAAACCCCTCAAGATCGTTCAGATCGGTATTTGCCGCCATACCAATTCGCACATAGGCACCTTTGGTTTGGCCTACGGCAGATAAAACATTCTCTCGCCGAATGGCATCAAAGACTTCACTGGCACTCAGGTCATGAGCCTTTAGCTTGGCCGAATCAAGCCACACCCGCATGGCATAGGGCTGCCCCCCATCAATAATAATGCTCTCTATGCCCGAGATAGAGACCAACTCCGGCTCGACAATACGGGTGAGATAATCGGTAATTTGGGTCTTACTCATAGACTCAGATGAGAAAGACAAATACATAGACGCGGTTGAGTTTGCGTTTGCTAACTGGATAACTGGATCTTCAGCGCCATCGGGAAGCTGACTGCGCAGCTTGTTCACCTTGGTGGAAATCTCCGTTAGGGCTTCGTTGGGATCTTTAGTCAGTAAAAGATTAGCGGTAATGCTGGAGACGCTTTGGCTAGAATTTGAGGTTAAAAAGTCAATGCCATCGGCGGTGGCAATCTCTCTTTCCAGTGGCGTGGTAATAAACCCCTCAACCAACTCCGGGTCAGCACCGGGGTAGGCAACGCTTACCGTAATCTGAGCGTTTTGCAGGTCGGGGTATTCCCGCACGTTTAAATCCAATCCCGCGCGAAGACCCAACAATAAAATAACGAGGCTTACCACCACGGCAAGCACGGGGCGTTTAATAAAAATATCGGTAAAGTGCATTTATCCTGTCCTTTTGAGCCGTGGAAGCAATGAGTTTAAAACTTAGCTTTCCGGCGGAGATGGCTCCAAAGAGGTATTAGGGCGCATTGCATTATCGATAATCACCGGCTGGCCACTGCGCAATTTCAATAAGCCCGAGCTGGCCACTTTAGTCCCTTCTTCTAAACCACTGGTAATCTCAACATAATCACCTCTGGCTTTACCCAGACTGACAAAACGCTGTTTAACCAATAGGTCGGTATAAGGCGGTGCACTGGGATCGGGCTCTTCCGGTGGCGGCCCGGCCTCAGGATTTTTTTCTATAACAAAGACCGTCGCGCCATAAGAAGCGTAGTTAATCGCCGTACGGGGTAGGACTAAAACGTCGGCACTGCCAGGCAGATTTAAGGTTAATTGCGCAAACTGGCCAGGCTTGAGGCGCATATCCTCATTGGGAATACGACCGCGAAGGTCAAAGTTGCGAGTGTTGGGGTTCACCTTCGGGTCAATGGCAATCAATTCACCAGCAAAGGTCTCGTCAGCGTAGCCATCCAGCTTCATTGCAATCGTTAGCCCTTCTTCAACTTGGCCAAGCTCGCTTTCAGGCAAGGTGAAATCTACATCGATAGGGTGAAGCGCCTGCAATGTCACCACAAACTGGCCAGGACTTAAATACTGGCCAACATTGACTCGACGAATACCAAGCTGACCAGAAAAAGGCGCGCGAATCTGTTTTTGAGCAACCCGACCACGCTGTGCCGCTGCCGACGCTACTGCCACTTTTGTCTCGGCCATTGCCTTATCGTATTCAGATTTAGAGATAGAGCCACGCTTAAACAATTTCTCAATGCGCTTGCTATCCAGCTCAGCCAAATCGCCCTGAGCCTCCAAGCGATTCAACTCACCCTGCTCTACTGCTGAATCAAGCTCAATCAACAAGCTGCCTTTTTCAACATGCTGGCCCGATTCAAAATGAATCGCCTTAACCACACCATCCACTTCGCTTGCCAGATCTGCACCGTTTACAGCAACCAGTGAGCCTACCGCCGTTAACGTGTTGTCCCACTGACTGCGCTCAACCGTGGCCGAGGTCGTGGTAACCGGAGGCGTTGGCATGTCATTCAGAAAATCATTCATCATCTTATTGCTGAACCACTTCATGCCCACAACGCCGCCAAAGGCAAGCACTGCAAGCGACAACAAAATGATCATCCGTTTACTCATGGAGCATTCCTTTTCTAACTCAGCAATCGGTAAATATGTGTTTCAGTGTCATCATTGTATGCCTGCTAAAAGCAATAACTTTATATTAATACCGTGTTATTTGGGCAACGACCTGACTAAAGGCGACTACTATACAGCGACTTGCTTTCAGACAGCTATTACGAAATGTTAAGGCACCTCTACAAAATAAGAATAAACCACAAGCTAAGGTTTTTAATATCGTTGCTATACTTCCGAACTTCCGATTTTACCGCCCCGCGCGCCCAGCAAACACCAACAGGTAACATTTAACGCGGGCCAAACATACCATGTCCGCAAACGATGTCCGCGAATACAGCTCGCAACGCAACGTCTATTGTTTTTTCTTAACCCTCGGAAAACACTGATTCAAAGGCATTTCGCTCTCCCATAGGATAGCGAGAAGATAAACAACCTAGAAGCGCCGCGACCGATGGACATAGCAACACTATTGGGAATGTTAGGAGCAATAGCGGTCATTGCCGCGGCTATACTATTTGGTGGTAGCGCCAGCAGCTTTATTGATACACCCTCGGTACTCATCGTCATTGGCGGCGGCACCTTAGTCAACCTGATGAAGTTCCCCCTCGGGGATACCTTGGGCGCTTTCAAAGTCGCCTCTCGAGCCTTTTTTCATCGCAGTATGGGCCCACAGGCGCTTACTAATGAATGCGTAGAGCTTGCCAAAGTAGCCCGCCGAGAGGGACTGCTTGAGCTGGAAAACAGAGAGATCGGTAACGAGTTTCTGAACAAAGGCGTACAAATGGCCATTGACGGCGTCGATGACAACCTCGTCAAGTATTTGCTGAATAAAGAAATCAACCTCACCATTGAGCGCCACGAGTCTGGCGAAGCGATCTTTCGGGGCTTTGGCGATGCCTTCCCGGCCATGGGTATGATCGGCACCCTAATTGGCTTGGTGCAGATGATGGCCAATATGTCCGACCCCAAAGCTATCGGCCCGGCCATGGCGGTTGCGCTACTCACTACGTTGTACGGCGCCATTTTAGCCAACACTATTTGCATTCCCGTTGCGGAAAAACTCGCCTTTAGAACAGCAGAAGAGCGGCGTAACCGGCAGCTCATACTAGAGGCCGTTAACGGTATTCAAACCGGTATACAACCCCGAGTTTTGGAAAGTTTGCTCGGCACCTACCTGCCTGAGCAAAAACCTGAAACAGCCAAAGACGCTGCCAAAGCAGAAAAGGCCGCGTAAGTGGAAGCCCCTCCTGAGAAGAAAGCCCCGGCCGGAGCACCCGCATGGATGCTCACATTTGCCGATTTAATGTCGCTGCTGCTGGCCTTTTTTGTATTGATGTTTTCGTTCTCTGAAATGGACAAACAAAAATTTAAAGAACTGTCGGGCTCCCTCAAAGACGCCTTTGGTGTCCAGAAAGAAATCAAAGCAAAAGACACTCCTATCGGCACCAGTATTATCGCCAGAGAATTTTCTCCGGGGCGAGTCAGCTCCACCCCAGACAATGTCGTTCGGCAAGACTCCACCAGCAACCTACAACGCTACGCCTTAGCGCAAGATATCGAGCTGGCAAAATCGATTCTGGAAGTCGAAATCAACCAAGACCAGGTTGATGTTGTCGCCTCCGAAGAAGGCTTTCTTGTTATCCGCATTCGCGAGCACGCCTCCTTCGCCTCCGGTAGCGCAGGCCTGGACAACCGCTTTGACAAAATAGGCAAAAAAATCTCCACCGTCATCAATAGCATCCCCGGCGAAATAATTATTGCCGGACATACCGACAACGTTCCCATCCACACCGACAGCTACCGCTCCAACTGGGATTTGTCCTCCGCCCGGGCCGTATCCATGCTTCATAGCTTAATGGACCTAAGCGGCGCAGATGCCTCACGATTCCGAGCCGTTGGCTACGCGGCATTTCATCCGCTCTACCCCAACGATAGCGAAGAGCACCGAGCAAGAAATCGACGCGTAGAAATTCAAATCAGCCGTAGAGTAGATATGTAAAATCGCGCTGCGCACCGTACGGAATCATCAAACAGCCATACGCGCCATTCATTGCCATTGCCAGATAACTTCACTGCTGATTATCAAGTCTCACCACTTCCTCGCTGATCGGTCGACAAAGCCCCTTTGCTCGTGTCGAGCAACACGATACCCATTCCAGCCTCATCAGAGGTGCTGGATCCCGGGTCACCCATATCCCGGCCCCCGGCGCGTAGGCCGGGACAAGCTTTGAGCCGGTATCCAGAAGACCACGGGTATGAATGAGCATCATCATGAACCCCTGCTCCGAGACACTGGATCCCGGATCACTATGGTGTCCGGGATGACGGGGCTTTGTATGATCGTCTAGCTCTATCTCATCTGGCCAAACCATCCCGTCATACCGGCCCCCGGCACATAGGCCGGGACAAGCTTTGAGTCGGTATCCAGAAAACGAGGGGTATGAATGAGCAACATCATGAACCCCAGTTCCGAGACACTGGATCCCGGATCACCCATATCTCGGACACCCATGGCGTCCCGGATGACGGAGCTTTATATGACCTTCCGGCTCTATCTCGTCGGGCTCTATCTCGCCCAGCTAACTCATGATGACGAAACCTTATGATCTTCCAGCTCTATCTCATCTGGCCGAACCATCCCGTCATACCGGCCCCCGGCGCGTAGGCCGGGACAAGCTTTGAGTCGGTATCCAGAAAACCAGGGGGATGAATGAGCAACATTATGAACCCCTGCTCCGAGACACTGGATCCCGGATCACCCATATCTCGGACACCCATGGCGTCCCGGATGACGGAGCTTTATATGACCTTCCGGCTCTATCTCGTCGGGCTCCATCTCGCCCAGCTAACTCATGATGACGGAACCTTATGATCTTCCAGTTCGATCTCACCTGGCCAAAACCATCCCGTCATACCGGCCCCCGGCGCATAGGCCGGGACAAGCTCTGGGCCGGTATCCAGAAAACCACGGGCATGAATGAGCATCATCATGAACCCCAGTTCCGAGGCACTGGACCCCGGATCCCCCATATCTCGGACACCCATGGCGTCCGGGATGACGGAGCTTTATATGACCTTCTGGCTCTATCTCGTCGGGCTCCATCTCGCCCAGCTAACTCATGATGACGGAACCTTATGATCTTCCAGCTCTATCTCATCTGGCCAAACCATCTCGTCATACCGGCCCCCGGCGCGTAGGCCGGGACAAGCTTTGAGCCGGTATCCATAAAACCACGGACGTGAAACGCAAGGAAGCCCTGCAACAAATCTGCAAACTGAACTTCATATACTTGCCTGTTTTCCTTTTCCATTTTAAGTAGCCCCTAAGGCCAGCAACCTCATGCCTAGCGACCACGCTCGTACTCCGCAGACACGAACAAAACCGGTGATTTTTATTTTGCACTCGCTGATTATTGTCTGTTTGACCGTCGCCTTTCTCACTGGGATGCGCATTGCGGCGGCTACCGAGACCAGCGGCGTTGCGGGAATACTGAGCAAGTGGTTACCCCAAGGCAATGTGTTTTACTGGCATATCCTTACCGGCATGAGCATTTTGTTTATCACCATCAGTTATCTCGGCTACATTTTTTTAACCGGCCACACCAAACGATTACGCCGAATTCCTCACCAGGCATTATTTTCAAAAGAGAACCTATTACGGCAAATTATCTGGCTAGGACTGGCATTGGTCACAGGATCGGCGACAACGGGACTGTGGATGTATCTCGGTCCAGGCGGCAACTGGCAGCTACTGCTTTCACAAATTCATTATGTTTTTGCCTGGATTTTTATTATTTACACATTCATCCATGTAGTCAGTATTGCGACCCTGGGAGGAATACGCCGCCTCAGCGCAATTTTTATTCCCCGAATGACATCAATAGGCTCAGCACTCGTCATTTTTATTATCGCTGGCAGCGCAGCCATTATCGCTTATCAATTTGGTAATACACCCCAAGCCAGCCTTATGCTCCACTACCATAATCGAGCGGTTACCCTTGATGGCAAAGCCGCTGAGGGCGAATCTGGCGAAATGGGTGCCCGCCGCCTATCCACTCACCTGATGGTACAACCGATAGTTAGTAAAGAAGTGTTAGCCGACCCACTATTACTAGGCCAAGGTTTTATAGCACGCTTTCTAATCTGCCATGAAAGCAGTATTGCCGGCACGCGCTTTCTCGCCAATCGCGATGCAACAATAGGCCCACATGATGATCCTGCCCTTATCGCCTATTGGACACGACTTGCCGAGTTGTTGGCAATTCCTGTAAACATCAACGAGGAAACCGGCGGATTGGATCTGCACATCCTAGAAATTACCGACGCGGCCTACCAGCAATGGGAGGCTTTACACGATGGAATAGAGCGACACCTGGCACCTGGCGGCATGTTCATCAATATTAAAGCTTTTGCGTCAAAGGCAGCAGAAAACGCAGCTAGAATTGCGGCGGTAATGGCATTTGTTGAAAACGAGAAAATTACAGCAAATCATATTCAGCGCGCAGGCCAGCTGACCTCATACTATTTGGAATCAATGGCGGCACGCACTGGTGACGCCGCAAACGATTTGGAAGACATTCAGGCGCGAGAATTACTCGACTGGATAATCCAACACGGCGGCAAACTCGAAGCGGCTCAATTTAAGTATTTACCAAACACATTCCGCAAGGCCAGCAAAACCAGAAGTATACTTCAAAGGCTTCGCATGGATGGCCATATCAATGCGCAAATTGGCACTGGTGGCAAGGAGGTATACTGGGAGATTATCCAATGCTAGATCTAATTGCCGAGGGCATGGAGATACGTAATCAGTTGCCGATACAGACGGCGGTGGCAATCGCCGCACCAAATCCGCAACCGCCCGCAATGATCCGCAGCTATCCGCAAACCAGAAATAACCACAGAAACTCAGTAACCATGGGAGATTCAGAGGATTATACTGATGAAATCAGCAAATCCGCAGTTTCCGCAACCCCTGCTATTGTTGAACTTAGTATCAATGCGTTCAATAACGACGGCTTAGAGCTAACGCACGACGACCTCATCTTTCTGCGACACCATTTACCGTTCGATCCAAGTCATCGAGACGCAGCCCTCGCTCGTTACAGGGAGATATGGCATGAAGCCATGACAGAAGAACCAGCCGAGCACAGAAAGCAAAACAAAGGCAGGTTCGTCGCCAACACTTGGCTGAGGACTACAAACTTAAAAGCACTACCCCCTAAGTATTTCGACAAAAAGGATATATGAGACGGCAGGACGACTCCTTTAGCTAACTTTACCGCCATGATAATGTTAGCCACATGGATGACCCAGACTATGAATACTTAAAGATACCCGACAATTTAATACCCAAGCCCGGCCCGGGCCGTGTCGGCGCATTTTCATTAGCTGCTGCTATGGTCCAATTCTGGGCATTGACCACATTCTATCCGCTATATCGTGTGAAGTTCTGCCGCTGGTCGCACTTATTAGGGGCCTAAGCACTGAGATATGACTACTGTGTAGTCACTTGCCGATAAAATCGGAAATAGCGTGGAAACCACTTCTTTTTTGGGGCGTAACAGTTCCATTGCTTCGAAGGCCCTGAAAGTCCGCCTCAGGCGTCAGGATCCCTTCACTGGAATCCAGCCTAATGTCTCTAACTGCTGCCAGGCTGCATTAACATGGGATTGCGTCATTATCTGTTTTTTACGAGGGTTCCAAGCTTGTACCTTGCTTAGCGCCTGATAAGCGTTGGTGGCACCCTCGCGTGTTGCTACCCAGTGAACACTAGCAAGCAGTTCCATGCCAAAAGGTGACTGGAAGCCCTCAATCAGCTCAGCCACTTCACTCACTCGCTTTAAAACGCCGGGGTCTATTTCTTGTAAGTAACGATTAGCCTCGGCTAGGGCCGTATCATCCGGGGTGATTTGAGACTCAACAACACCGTCCCCCACCCCGTGGAGATAGTGTCCGTCCATACGATCGAGGGCATGGCGTAGGTTGTCAGCGTAAGGGCCAAACTTGTCTTTTACAAAGTTCAGTTTCAAGCTCTGGCCGGCCTCTTGCAGAAAGTAAGCTAATTTCTGCACCTCGATTTTGGATAACCCATAGTCAAGGGCTTGGTAGGTTTTGAGCAAAGCCAGAATAGCTGCGCGCCCCGGGGTCATTTTGGGGGCTGGGGTGTTCACTTCAAGCTCTACCGGTGCCGCTCCCTCCTGGGGCTCAAATAGGCGTAACTCAATATCGACCTCGGCAAAATAACGCTCAATCAGCGGGCGAACGTCGCGCCAATCTAACCCGCCGTTACCGCAACCCAAGGGCGGCATCACAATAGAGCCTATGCCTCGCTCGCGTACCACCTCGAGCAAATCGGCCAGGCCTGACTCAATATCTGCCAGCTTTGACGCATTACGCCAATGGGCTTTGGTGGGGAAGTTGATAATAAACCGCGGCGTTGCCAAACCGCCCAAATCGTAGACAAACATGCTGCCGGGCTTCACTTGTCCGGCTTTACAGGCAGCAGAATAGGCTTTGAAGTTTTGGGGCCACTTCTTTTTAAACTGCAGAGCGATGCCTTTACCCATCACCCCCACGCAGTTAACGGTGTTAACAATGGCATCGACATCGTGCTGCTTAAGCAGATCTCCACTGGTTGTCACTATTGCCATATTTCACCTTTACGTTTGATAGTCCCCTGCAGGTACTTAGGGGACCATTGTACCCTGAAATCTCGATGCTTTGAGTACCACTTGCGTTATAACTGTGCGCTTAGAAATACCATTCTGGCATTGTCTGTACGCTCAAAGTCACCCCAGCCGCACCGGCTAAGTCTCGCACGCGCTGAGCAGCTTGGTCATTGGCAAGCCCAATGCGGGTAAACCAGTCAATAGGCACGGCATTTTTAACCAAAAACTCCGCCTGACGCTTTTCTCGACGGTCTAGGTACTTCGCCGGCTCGTGGCGATCGTGAAAATATCGGCAAAAGCCATCAAGGGTTGGCGGCTCTGTTAGCAAGTCCCAATCTATGGCGTCTTTCAGCTGGTACGGGTCGGTATAGGCTACGCTATAAGCCTTGGTCGCATTACGATCATAAAATACGAACTCGGCACCTTCATCCACCACCCGCCTCACATGCAGCTCAAAATGCACAATATCTGCCTGGCCGTAATGGCAACCTGCCACTTGCCCGTGGTGTATAGCACTTAACATGGGCGAGCGCGGAGCAAAATAAAACGGCACATAGTCGTGAATGGTGCCGCCGGGCGGATCCACTACCGCCCTTGTCGAGCGCATACCTTGAGCCCCAGCATGGGCGATATTGTGGTAACCCAGTTGTAAAGCCTCGCCGCGAGTTTTCGACACCAATGCACGCTGCTGAAAAATCGCCGCCAAATTATCAATGGCTGTGATATGAAACAAACGCACAGGGACTGGCATCGCGCACATAAATCAGGACTCGCACATTTCCGTGTCAGCCGCTAAAGCCCCCGTCACCACCGCATCGGTAAAGTGTTGCTGGGTTTGTTGGGCGGTTTGTAGGCGTTGTTTGAGCTGGTCGCAGAGGGTGGTGAGCTCTTCGACTTTGGCGACTATCCTTTTTTGTTCTTCAACGGGTGGAAAAGGGAAAACCAAGTCTCTCAATAGCCCTAAATTTAGGACGTTCATAGTTGAGCCATGACTTTTCTCATATAACTCGTCTTGTATCAATTGACTACCTAAAACCAATCTAATGTATTCCCTGTATACATCTGGGTTTAACCCCAGTTTTACCAAACGCGGGTTAATAATCCCTCGCTGACAACTGTCACTTAAAATCAACACCTTTCCTATTGTCCCAACCAAGCTGATCAATATGTCTCCTGGTTGAACACGGCATGACTCTAACGCCAGATATTTGTCCTCACTAATGTAATAGTCACCAATATTTTCATCATTCGAAATCACCTGCTCTTGACCATATATTTTATATCCAGACTCTACATACATCGTTTTCTTCAATGCCGACCCAAAAGGGCCTGCTTTTAGAGCATTCTTCTCATTTTTGGCGATATTATCGAACTTACACCACTCCCACCCCTCCGGCAGTTCAAACGGTTTTTCTTCGTCGGTGATGGGCGGCAGGGGTTTTTGTTTTTTGATTTTTCTATCTTTTATCAACTGCTCTTTTTCGGCGGCGATGCGTTTTAGCAGTTCGCTGGCGGGCTCGTCGGTTGGGTCTTGTTTGACGAGTTTGCCCATGACGGCGAGTTGCAGGATGGTTTGTTTGAGTTTGTCGATGGCGTGCAGGCCTGCGATGGTGCTGGGAAAGAGGATGTCCCAGTTTTGCTCTAATCTTGCCCAGTTTTCCATTAGCTCGGTGTGGCTTTTGGCCTGGGTGAGTGCGTCCAGCAGGGTATCGGCCAGGGTGGCGTGGGCGTCTAGGCTTTGCTCGGTTTGGTTTTCCAGCTGGTCGCAGAGGGCCATTAGCTCATCAACTTTGGCGACTATGCGGTGTTGTTCGTGTTCGCCAGGGAGTCCAATGACATAATTAAGGAGCTCTTCTTGCTTAATTCCAGCAACGGTGGTGCCAGTCCCTTTGATTTTCAGAGTTGCAAAGGTATTCAAGAAAAATTCAATATTAATGCATGAAGGAAGTTTCACTGCTTTTAGATCTTGATTAATGGCTATAGGAACTCCGGCGATGCCGATCTTCCCCAATCCCATTCTTGTACAGATTAAGACATCTCCAGAGTCGGCTAACTTACTCCCTGATTCAAGTCCGGCCTCAGTAATATAATCCTGAGTCTCATGAATATAACGCGACTTTCCTAGATCTTTAACACTTGCCCAAGGAATATCGCCATCCCAAAATTCGCTATTCCGCTTACTGGGCGTTCCACCACTAATAATGGAGCTAAAAAGCTCTCCCAATCGAACCCACTTCCAACCCAAAGGTAAATCGAAGTGGCACTCTTCTTTTGAAATTTTCGTTAGCTTTTTAGGTCGTTTAATCTTTCCGGCTTTTATAAGCTGCTCTTTTTCTTCGTTAATATGTTCTAGTAACTCACTCGCAGGCTCATCATTCGGATCTTGTGGCACTAATTTACCGCGCACGGCCAACTCTAATATCAGCTCGCGCAGTTTTTTGATGCCGTGTAGATCAATCTTTTTAGAACTGCCACGGCCGGTGCTGGCTTTGCTCTGGATGCTGGACGTCCAGAGGTCAATATTGTCGGTGATTAAATTTTCTACTTTATTCATAGATTGCCGCGTCGCTGACGCTCCTCGCAATGACGTGGGCTTAGTGAGAAAGTGCCTCAGCCAGAATGGTTTTCAGCTGGTCACGCAGGGCCTGTATCTCTTGCTGTTGCTCGGCGTATTGGGCCAGTAGCTGCTCAGGATCGTGCACCACTTGTTCTTCGACATGGGGGTTTTTAATGTCGAGGTTGTAATTGCGCTGTTTGATCTCGTCGATGCTGACTTTCCAGGCCCAGCGGTTTTCCTCGCGAGTGTTAAAACCATCTTCGCGCTTGCCCCACCACTTACGGCACTCGCTAAAGTGCTCCAACTGCATGGGTTTGGTTTTATTAAAGGCTTTAACGCCCTCGGGCAATGGCAGCTCGTAGTACCAGACCTGCTCGGTGGGCTCGACTTTATCAAAAAATAAAATATTGGTTTTAATGCTGGTGTAAGGCGCGAATACCGAGTTGGGCAGGCGCACTAGGGTGTGCAAGTTGCACTCTTTAAGCAGTTGCTCTTTGATTTTGGTTTTTACGCCCTCGCCAAACAAGGTGCCGTCGGGCAGTACCACGGCGGCGCGGCCGCCCTCCTTCAACACTTCGATAATCAGCTGCAAAAACAAATCGGCGGTTTCGCGGGTTTGCATCTCGGCGGGGAAGTTTTTCTCGATGCCGTCTTCTTCGGTGCCGCCAAAGGGCGGGTTGGTAATCACCACGTCTTTGTCGGCATCCCAGTTAGACAGCGGCTGATTGAGCGTATTGCCGTGGCGAATATTGGACGGCACCTCGATGCCGTGCAGCAGCATATTGGTGGTACACAACAGGTGCGGCAGCTGCTTTTTTTCGACACCGGCAATTTGGCCTTGCAGGGTTTGGTAGTCTTGGGTGGTTTTTTGGTAGTGAGTGCGAATATGGTCGGTGGCGCAAGCCAAGAAACCGCCGGTGCCGCAGGCCGGGTCGAATACGGCTTCGCCCAGTTGCGGGTCGATCATTTCGACAATAAAGCGGGTAACGGCGCGCGGGGTGTAGAACTCACCGGCGTTGCCTGCGCTTTGTAAGTCTTTCAGGATTTGCTCGTAAATATCGCCAAACAGGTGGCGCTCGTTGGAGTTGGTAAAATCCACCTCGTTGAGCTTATTAATGACTTGGCGCAAGAGCGTGCCGTTTTTCATGTAGTTGTAGGCATCGCTAAAGGCTTCGCGCACGATAAAACCGCGCGGGTTGGTTTTGATATTGGCGCTGTAGCTTTTTAGCGTAGGGAATAGATCGTCGTTGACGAACTCTAACAACTCATCGCCGGTGATGCCCTGCTCATCCGCCGCCCATTCGCGCCAGAGGTATTTGCTGGGGATGGGTTCGCGGTAGTCGTCTTGCTCTAACTCTAACTGTTCTTCTTGGGCATCAAATATTTTAAGAAACAGCAACCAGCTAAGCTGGCCCAAGCGCTGGGCGTCGCCGTCTACCCCGGCGTCTTTGCGCATAATGTCTTGGATGGATTTGATAACGGTACTGATGGACATAGGTTTCTCTATTGATAACTGCCGCCCGCTATAAGGCGAACGGCAGGCTTAGGTTTTGGGTTTATGCGCTTTTATCGGACTTGTGATAGAGCTGGCGCTCTAGGTCCGCGACAGCCTTTTGGTATTTGGGTTTGCCGCCAAAACCCTGTTTGACGATCTCAAGCGGCGAGCCGTATTGGCTGATAGGCTGGACTTTGAGCACGTTCATGCTTTCGATTTCGGGGATACCCGCATCGGCGTATTTGTCCAGTAAAGCCTCCAGCACGGCGCGAGCAGTGCCAGAGTATTGGCCAAAATAGTTTCGCTTTTTGACGTTATTTGCCCGCTCTTGCCGGGTAAGCGGCGGCTGATCAAAAGCGACGTGGCAGATTAAATCAAAGGCGTCCAGGTCGCGGCCTACATCCTCGCGCAGGGCTTCCCAGATGACGCCTTGTTCGGCCAGCTCGTCCATGACCGCTTGTTTTCGGTCGGCGGCGTTCCATTTATTGATAAATTCATCCAGCGAGGCAAACTGCTGCTGCACGGCTTTGCGGGTGTAGTCTTTAAAGGATTCGGTGACCAGCTTGCCGTCGGCGTCGTAATATTGCACGCGTTCGTCCAGCTTTTTAACGGTGACGCCAGAGACGTGGTACTTGATGTATTCGCTTTCTTCGCAGCCCTCCATGGGGCCATCGTCAAAAGGCGTATCAACGCTGTACCCGGGCCACTCGCCTTCACTTATTTCGCCAGTGTTTTCGGTATCGCCCTCCGGGTAATCATCCTCATTGAGGTTAGTGGGGTCGTTTAGGGCGTCTTCTATTTCAGTGTTTTCTGGGTCGTTAATCTCGGCGGGGCTTATCACCAGAATTTTCTCGGGCACGCCGTCAAAACGCTCGTCGGCAAATAGCTCGGTGGCTTTTTTAAAGTCGAGGATGGTAAACCAGAGTTTGTTGTAGCGGTCGTCTATGCGGGTGCCACGACCAATGATCTGCTTAAACTTGGTCATGGATTGGATGTTTTGATCCAGCACCACCAACTTACAGGTTTTAGCATCGACGCCGGTGGTCATTAACTCCGAGGTGGTGGCAATAACTGGGTAGGGTTTTTTGGGGTTAATAAAGTTATCCAGCTGAGCTTTGCCGATGGCATCGTCACCGGTGATCTTCATCACGTACTTATCGTCTTTGGCAACTTGCTCGGGATTTAGATTCACCAGAGCCCGGCGCATACGCTCGGCGTGGTCAATGTCGTTACAAAAGACGATGGTTTTGGCCATCGGGTCGGTTCGCTTGAGGTAATTGGTGATGGTTTCGGCTACCAGCTCGGTGCGCTCGTCAATGACCATGGTGCGGTCAAAGTCTTTTTGGTTGTAGACGCGGTCTTTAATCACCTCGCCTTGTTTGTCGGTTTGGCCTTTGGTGGGGCGCCAGCCTTCTACGTCGATGTCTATATCCACGCGCACGACTTTGTAGGGGGCGAGAAAGCCGTCTTCAATGCCTTCTTTAAGCGAGTAGGTGTACACCGGCTCGCCAAAGTAGTCGGTGTTAGAGACTTCCTCGGTTTCTTTGGGCGTGGCCGTCAAACCGATTTGGGTAGCGCCGCTAAAGTATTCCAAGATTTCGCGCCAAGCGCTGTCTTCGGCGGCGGAGCCACGGTGGCACTCGTCGATTACGATAAGATCGAAAAAGTCCGGGTCCACTTGCTTGTAGGCTTTTTGGTGTTCTTCGGGGCCGGTTAGGGCTTGGTAGAGGGCCAGGTGAATTTCGTAGGCTGGGTCTACCGTGCGCTTGGTGATTTTGGTCATCGCCTCGCCGAAGGGCTGAAAGTCGTTAATGCGAGTTTGATCCACCAATACGTTGCGGTCGGCCAAAAACAAGATGCGCTTTTTCTGCCGTGCCTTCCATAAACGCCAGATGATTTGAAAGGCGGTATAGGTTTTGCCGGTGCCGGTGGCCATTACCAGCAAAATACGGTCTTGGCCGCTACTGACGGCTTCAATGGATTTGTTAATGGCTTGTAGCTGATAGTAGCGCGGCGTCTTGCCGCTACCGTCGTCATGGTAGGGCTGCTGAATAATCGGCAGCTGGGCCTCGGTATAACCTTTGTAGGCGCAGTACTTTTGCCAGAGGGTCTTGGGGCTAGGAAAATCTTGCAGGCTGATTTCGGATTCAAGTTGCGCGGGGTTGGTTTTATCGTGAAAGATAAAACCATCGCCATTGCTGGCAAACACAAAAGGAACGTCCAGTAGGCGGGCGTAATCCAGCCCCTGCTGCATGCCTTTGCCGACCTCGTGCTTATTGGCTTTGGCCTCAATCACCGCCAAGGGCAGGTTGGGCTTGTAATCCAGTACAATATCCGCCGATTTAACGGTTTTACGCATACCCATTTGGCCGCGCACAATTACTTTGCCATCACGCAGCTTCACTTCTTGGCGAACCTGAGTCATTTTGTCCCACCCCGCCCCCTCTACCGCCGGCAAAATGTACTTAGTAATGATGTCCGTTTCACTGAGCTTCTTTTTATCCATACCGAGCCTGTTGAAGTTGTGTGCTGCCTTTACGTTACCTATTGGGTGTTTGGCACATAATATACCAGTGAAAGCCAAATACATTTAATTTGGACAGGTTAAATGCAGGGTGCGAGAGCGTGGGGCGGCGTAATAAATCACGCGAGAATCAAGAAGACTGAATCAGAGTAAATTTCCGTACAGTTACCGTACTCGCCCATATTCCAGATAAAACAAAGCCCGCATATAGCGGGCTTTGTTATTGATTATGGCGGAGAAGGAGGGATTCGAACCCTCGATGAGGCTATAAACCCCATACTCCCTTAGCAGGGGAGCGCCTTCAGCCACTCGGCCACCTCTCCAAAACTTCTTTTTAAGCATCACTTTTTCATGCCAAGCAATATAAAAGAGGATGCT
Organism: Spongiibacter sp. IMCC21906; assembly: GCF_001010805.1. Classification (NCBI taxonomy): domain Bacteria; kingdom Pseudomonadati; phylum Pseudomonadota; class Gammaproteobacteria; order Cellvibrionales; family Spongiibacteraceae; genus Spongiibacter; species Spongiibacter sp. IMCC21906. Next base: position 2,592,956 of record NZ_CP011477.1, read on the forward strand.
TAAAACGCGGCGTGATGATAAGTTTTATGACGTTCAAAAAGCAAGTCAAACGACGGCTTTTTGAACAAAGACAAACACTTATCTCTGTACGCGTCTTACGAAACGGGCGGCATGATACCACACTGAGCGGATATGCAAAGACCTAGGACGGCTTTTTTGCTATTCCTTTTCCCCGGTCTTCTCACTTTGAATGCGATCGTAAATTTCCTCGCGGTGAACTGCAACATGCTTGGGCGCATTCACCCCAAGCCGAACTTGGTTTCCTTTAACACCAAGAACAGTAACGGTGACTTCATCACCAACCATCAGTGTTTCACCGATACGACGCGTTAGAATTAACATAGTGGCTTCTCCTTTTTAGAGCCCTAATCCATTACCTCTGGCGTCCCTTCCAATGGTCCTGCCTTGCTTACGTATTACACTATCAATCCAGATCAAAGGCTGAATGTAATGATCTAACCGCAAGCTCCAAATACTTCTCATCGATCACGACAGAAATTTTTATTTCTGACGTGGTTATTAGCTGAATATTAATGGATTCGTCAGCCAAGGCCTTGAACATTTTGCTGGCAATGCCAGCATGGGAACGCATTCCCACTCCCACCAGAGAGACTTTTGCAATTTTATCATCGGTTTTGACTTCACGAGCGCCAGTTTGTTGCACTAAAGTTCGTACAATTGCTTCGGCTTTGCCCATGTCGCCCCGACTCACTGTAAAGGTCAAGTCAGTCGTATTGTCTTCTGCGACGTTTTGAACAATAACGTCGACTTCAATATTCGCATCACTAACCGGCCCTAAGATCTGATAGGCCAAGCCTGGGGTATCTGGCACGCCAAGCACTGTGATTTTTGCTTCATCGCGGGTGAAAGCGATACCCGAAATTGCCGGGTTTTCCATATCGTCTGGTTCCTCTAAGCTAATCAAGGTGCCGGGGCCGTCTTGGAAGGCGTGCAATACCCGTAACGGGACATTGTACTTTCCGGCAAACTCCACCGCGCGAATTTGTAACACTTTTGAACCTAAGCTGGCCATTTCCAGCATTTCTTCAAAAGTAATCCGTTCCAGCCTTCTGGCCGAGCTTACAACTCTCGGGTCAGTGGTATACACACCGTCCACATCTGTATAAATCTGGCACTCATCAGCCTTTAAGGCTGCCGCCAACGCCACACCCGTGGTGTCGGAGCCACCTCTACCCAAGGTGGTAATATTGCCCGCTTCATCCACGCCTTGAAAGCCCGCCACAACGACGACATTTCCCGCGGATAAATCCGACCGAATTTTCTGGTCGTCTATATCTTTTATACGCGCTTTGGTATGGGCCTCATCGGTAAGGATGCGGACCTGGCTGCCAGTATAAGACTTAGCACCATAACCAAGGTCATGTAGAGCCATACACAGCAAAGAAATGGTGACTTGTTCGCCGGTAGAGACGAGCACATCCAGTTCCCTTGGTGTCGGGTTCCCTTGCATGGCCTTGGCCAATTCGATCAAGCGGTTGGTCTCTCCGCTCATTGCCGACACGACAACAATAATGTCGTGCCCTTGATCGCGGAAACCTGCCACTTTTTTAGCCACAGCTTTGATACGCTCAACCGTACCGACCGAGGTACCACCAAATTTTTGAACAATCAGACTCATGTTAACAATCTACTAATGCGCACCCTGCGCTGGAGGGGGCCCATTAAACACCAGATAAACAGTAAAGGAAACGACCTCTTTTGCGCCATACGTGATTTACGTAGTAGCCAGCAATTGCCAGCCCTCATCCCGCACTCACATAGTCTTTCGCTACCTGTAAGGCTTGCGGAATAGCTGCGACATCACTGCCACCACCTTGAGCCATATCCGGTCGACCACCGCCTTTACCACCGACTGATTCGGCGGCCCGTTTCATCAGCTCTCCCGCTTTAAAGCGGCTTGTCAGGTCTTTGGTTACCCCCGCTGCCAAGGCGACTTTATCACCGTCAGCTGCTGCCAACAAAACCACCCCAGAACCCAACTTATTTTTAAGCTGGTCCATGGTGTCTCGCAGGGTTTTAGCATCGGCGCCGTCGAGCTGAGCCGCCAGCAATTTCACACCGGCAAACTCTTCAACTTTGGATAACAGGTCATCACCAGCTGAACTGGCTAACTTAGACTTGGCTGCAGTCAGTTCTTTCTCAAGTTGCTTTTGCTGGGCCAATAGCTGCTCAACTTTCGTTACCAATTTGTCACGGCCCGTTTTGAGCAAGCCAGACAAAGCGACAAGATCGCTATCGGCACGATCAAAAACCTCAAGAGCCGCCCCGCCGGTGACCGCTTCTATTCGACGAATGCCCGCAGCAATCCCCGCCTCGCTAACGATTCGCATCATGCCAATATCGCCGGTGCGAGTCACATGGGTGCCACCACAGAGCTCAACAGAGAAGTCGCCACCCATGCTTAGCACCCTAACTTCGTCGCCATACTTTTCACCAAACAACATCATGGCGCCACGCTCTTTGGCGCTGTCGATATCCATTTCTTGGACTTCAACCGGGGTGTTGCGACGGATTTCAGTATTGACTAAGCCCTCTATCTCTGCCAGCTGGTCTTTGCTGATCGCTTCAAAGTGAGAGAAGTCAAAACGCAGTCGCTGGGAGTCAACCAGGGAGCCTTTTTGATTAACATGCTCCCCCAAAACCTGACGCAATGCCGCATGCAGAAGATGGGTAGCGGAGTGATTTAAAACCGTTGCACCACGAATGCGGTTATCCACTTCTGCTTTAACCGATGCGGATTTAGCAGCGGTGCCGCGACTGAGCACACCGTAATGAATATGGTGCTTGCCCGCTTTTTGGGTATCGCGCACTTCAAAACGGAAATCATCACCTGTAATGACACCGGCGTCGCCGACCTGGCCACCCGACTCTGCATAAAACGGGGTGCGATCTAAAACCAAGGCGCCTTCGTCGCCCTCTCCCAACGCATTCACTAGCTGGCCATCTTTTATCAGCGCTATCAGCTGCGCGTCACCCGCTAAATCGTGATATCCCGTAAATTCCGTTTCACCGGCAAGATCCAGCTGAGCACCCATATCCATTTTAAAATTAGATGCCGAGCGCGCCCGCTGACGCTGGGCTTCCATTGCCGCTTCAAAGCCCGGCATGTCCAGAGTCAAATCCTGTTCTCGGGCAATATCTGCGGTGAGGTCCACCGGAAAACCGTAGGTGTCGTAAAGACGGAAAACCGTTTCACCAGGAATTTCTTTGCCGTTTAAACTTTGCAAATCTTGTTCTAGGATTTTCATCCCTTGATCCAAGGTTTTTGCAAACTGCTCTTCTTCCAGCAATAACACCTTGGCAATTTGCTCGCCGCGCTCATGCAGCTCGGGATAAGCATCCCCCATTTCGGTGGCCAAGGGCGCAACCAGCTGATGAAAAAAGGCTTGTTGGGCACCTAGCTTATTACCGTGACGAGCGGCCCGACGAATGATGCGACGTAGAACATAGCCCCGCCCTTCGTTAGAGGGCATCACGCCATCAGCGATCAAAAACGCACAGGAGCGAATATGGTCAGCAATCACCCGCAACGAGGTGTGGGTTTTGTCTTCTACCTTTAAAACCGCTGCAGTGGCATCTATCAGATTCTGGAACAGGTCAATCTCATAGTTGCTGTGCACACCCTGCAACACGGCGGCAATACGCTCCAATCCCATTCCGGTGTCTACCGACGGCGCTGGCAGTGGCGTCATGGAGCCATCCGCGCCCCGGTTAAATTGCATAAAAACGTTGTTCCAGATTTCGATATAGCGATCGCCATCTTCTTCTGGGCTGCCCGGAGGACCACCGGCCACGTCGGGGCCGTGGTCATAAAAAATCTCGGTACAAGGACCACAAGGGCCGGTGTCGCCCATAGACCAGAAATTATCCGAGGCGTATTTTTCGCCTTTGTTGTCCCCAATGCGAACCATACGGGCTTCGGGCACACCCATTTCCTGGGTCCAAATGGCATAGGCTTCGTCATCATCGGCATAAACCGTAACCCACAGCTTGTCTTGATCAATGCCCAGCCACTCTGGTGAAGTCAAAAAATGCCAAGCAAACTTGATGGCATCACGCTTGAAATAATCACCAAAACTGAAATTACCCAGCATCTCAAAAAAGGTGTGATGACGGGCGGTATAGCCGACATTTTCCAAGTCGTTATGCTTGCCTCCAGCGCGAACACAGCGCTGGGAGCTAACCGCTCTGACATACGGACGCTGCTCTCGGCCCAGGAAGGCGTCTTTAAACTGCACCATTCCCGCATTGGTAAATAACAATGTAGGGTCATCGCCAGGTACCAGCGAGCTGCTCGCAACTGCGGTGTGACCATTACTCTCAAAATAGCGAATAAAGGCATCACGAATGGCAGCACTTTTCATGGTTCAGGTCTCTCAGTCTCGTCGCTATCCTCCCCAGAGGAGATAGCGATAATTTGTAGATATAAATAGCAACCGCCAGCCCATGTGAGCTGGCGGAAAAGTCGGTAAGTATATAGAAATGGAGGGATATTGTATCCTGCCACAACGTTGGAAAGCCGCCAACTGCGCCGAGTTTAGCTCAGCTTTTCTTCAGTATTAAGGGGGCGAGCCTCAGATTCCAGCATGACGGGAATGCCGTCGCGCACAGGATACGCCAACGCGCTAGCTCGGCAAATTAACTCATTGCGCTCTTTATCAAACTCCAACGGTGCCTTGCTGACCGGGCAAACCAGTATTTCCAACAGTTTTTTGTCTATCATTTACACATCACTCGTATCAATTCTTTTGGTTTTGGTACGCCTTAATTTATCGCTTGGCTTATTGGCCTTTGTCCGGCGAACGCGTTGGCATATCACCAACTAACAGCTCGGGGTCCAAACGTTTACCAAACCAATTCATTCGCCAATCAAGGTGTGGACCAGTGGCTCGACCTGTTGCACCCACTTCGGCAATGGGCTGCCCCTGTTCAATATTTTGGCCTTCTTTAACCAAAATCTTACTGAGATGGATAAACGTTGAAGAAATACCCTGGCCATGATCAATAATCAGCGTACCGCCAGAGTAAAACATATCGTCATACGCCAAGGTGACAACGCCAGCAGCCGGGGCAACCACTTCAGCGCCAACCGGTCCGGCCACATCCACCCCGTAGTGAGGTCGTCCGGGGCTGCCATTATAAACACGCTGGCTGCCGAACACACCGGTTATTGGCCCCTGTAACGGCCAGATAAACGATTGGGCAAAATCTTGTCGATATAAAAATTCTGCTCGTGCGCCCCGGACTAACGCCGCTTCTTTTCTAATACGATCCAGCACTGACGCCGGCGGGGTAACGGTTTTTTGAGGTACGCCTTCTATACGCTGAATATTGTATTGACGCTGCTCAACATCCAGCACCTTTGCTTCGCACTGATCATCCGCGGCACAAAGTTTGAGCGTTACTTTTTCAGGCGCGTCTCTATCAAAACCAAAGGCAAACAAGCCGTTATCTGCAACTTTAACGCTTTCGTCACCCACAAAAACACGGGTTTCCGGCGCGACTTCACCCCATACCATTGCGCCCTGAATCAACTGGCCATGCAATTCAATCTCAGCAAAAACCGACGGTGAAAGGGCAAACAACATAATTGCGATATAATTTTTCATTGGGATATTTATTCTCCATTGCCAGCTGCAATACCATACTCTTTTAATAACAACGAAAACAGCATATGTCGAGATACCGACCACCTCGCCCACAAGGCTCCAACTACATCACCCCCCAAGGTGAACGAGCGCTCCGAACAGAGCTTAGAGAGCTCTGGAAAGTAGAGCGCCCCCAAGTCACTGCGGTGGTACACGAGGCCGCCAAAAATGGCGACCGCTCAGAAAATGGTGACTACATTTATGGTAAACGTCGGCTGCGAGAAATAGATAGCCGAGTTCGATTTTTAACCAAACGCCTAGAAAATCTCACTGTTGTCGCTGAGCTCCCTAGCGACCGGCAACGGGTCTTTTTTGGCGCCTGGGTCACCGTCGAAAAAGATGACGATGGTGAGCAGCAACGCTATCGTATCGTGGGTCCAGATGAGTTTGACCTCAGTAAAAACCACCTGTCGATGGACTCGCCATTTGCCCGAGCCATGCTCGGAAAACGGTTAAATGACGAATTCGTCGTTGCAAGCCCTACCGGAGAACAGGTTTACTATATCGCCGCCATTGACTATGAACCGCTCTAGCAGGCGTTAATCAATAATGTAAAGGAGTTATCTCGACAATGTTTTTGCTCTCACTCATTTGGGCGTGGACCGCATGGAACCTCTACCGTCCTCACAAGCAAAGACCAGAAGCGCTTGCGGTCATGAGTTTTATCTTCGGGATGCTTTTTGGCGAAATCGGTCTCCATCTTGTCGCCTTAGAAATTCTACTCACTCTGTTAGTCATCAGCTTTAACGAACTTAGCGGCATCGGCGACGCCTTGGGGTTAGCCATCGCCATGGCCAGCTGGCTGGCCATTGGATTATTTTACTTTCGTGCTCGGCGCACTGAACCGGTTATGGAGCAAGCCGTTCGCTACGCATTAGACTTGCCCGCCGATGCCCCCCTGCCCACCGACGGTATAGTTTGCCACGAGCCCGACTTTAAGCGGCTGCTCAATCCCTTTAACTTCAAAGCGCCGGGAACCACGTCTTTTCGCAATATTGAATACCACCGTGAAAATGGTCGACCACTGCACGTTGATATATACAGCCCTCAAGCAAAGCCAAAAAACGCGCCCGTGTTATTACAAATTCATGGCGGCGCGTGGATGGAGAAATTCGGCAGCAAGGAGCAACAAGCGCAACCATTAATGTCGCAGCTCGCGGAAAATGGCTGGATCTGTGTCGCTGCACAATACCGGCTCAGCCCCAGTGCGACGTTTCCAGACCATATTATTGACTGCAAACGCGCCTTGCGCTGGGTAAAAGAACATATTGCCGACTACGGTGGTGACCCCGATTTTATTATCGCCACCGGTGGCTCAGCCGGTGGCCACCTAAGCAGCCTTTTGGCCTTGAGCGCGAACACCCCTGACTTCCAACCCGGCTTTGAAGAAGCGGATACCCGCGTCCAAGGTTGCGTACCATTTTATGGCTTCTATGATTTTCTCAATGAAGAGCAGCGCGGGCACCAGCGGATACAAAACTGGGTGCTGTATCGAGTCTTTAAAAAGACCTTAGCCGAAGCACCTGAGCTGTGGAAAGCGGGCTGCCCGGCATCGTGGGCAAGCGAAGACGCGCCGCCATTCTTGATCATTCATGGTGAGTGCGACTCGCTGGTGCCCTGCACTGAGTCTCAAAATCTTTATGAAATACTCAGGGAGAAATCAAAACAGCCTGTTGCTTACGCCGAACTGCCCGATGCCCAGCATGCCTTTGACATCCCGGTATCACTGCGCACACAAATTGTGGCAAACACGCTCTGTATTTATCTTTGCGAAATGCACCGGCGCTATCAGGAAGGATAAAACCAACACCGCCCTACTGACATACAGCAGGGCGGTGGTTTACGTTACAAACTCATTTTTAGACGGTTGTAATCAGCTTAAGAACGACCTAAAACGGAATCCAAGATTTCTTTTTAGTGTAATGGGTGTATCCCACATTGGCACCACCACGCAGGCCCACTCCCGTACGAATCGGTGCTAGCGTTACCTCGCCACTACGTTGGTAATTGACGCCCACGCCAGCTACCACGTAAACGCTGCCTTCAACACCGGGGAAGCGCTGGAACAACTGCTCTGCGTCATCAAGCTTATATACCAGCGTGAACACCTTGGAGGCATTGGCGCCCAAATCAAAGCCTACCGACGGCCCTTGCCAAAACACTTTTTGGGTTTCACCTGCCACCGTTTGCAGCTCGCCCTTACCGTAACGAACCCCAACCGATATCGCCGCAGAAATTTCTTCTCCAGCAATAATGGCATTGGGGCTGCCTTGATCTTCAAACACTTTCTCTACCGCTTTTGCCAGACCTTCGGTGGTTTCACCAAAAAAGGCATTGGCTTTTTCAAGCACTTCCTCTTGGCTAAAGCCATTATTAGTTTTGGTGGCGGTGTTTGTTTCCTCTTCGGTCGCAGCGGGTTGCTGGGCCGCAGCCAGGCCAGTAAACAGCGTTAACACCATCGCCAATAAAGATGAGCGAATCATTGTTATTTTCCCTTTGGTCATAGTTTATGCCCCTGAAAGTTGAGTGCTTTTAAGTAAAGCGCGACTAAGCAACCTCTGCAAGCGTCGATAGCAATTTAGTCATATCACCTCCGCACTCTGACAACAAAATCCGTAATTTTAACAACGCCGCCACACTAATCGCATCGGTGATCCGACCATCCATAGCCATCGCTATTGCTTCATGCAATGCCAGTCGCTGAACTTCAATGTCTTCGGTGGGTTCTAGATCAGCCTCTCCTTGGGTCAAATCCAAAGCCAAAAACACCTCCGCAGACTCATCGCATACTGAATTTGATAAATGCATGTCCATCAGTTTAAAACAGCGCTGGGCTCGCAGCCCCGTCTCTTCGGCAAGTTCTTTTCGGGCCGTTGCCACCGCCGATGCATCAAGGGGGCAGCCTCCTTCCGGAATCTCCCAGCTCTCAACTTCAAGCGGGTAACGAAACTGCTTTACCAAGTAGGTATAGCCCTCTTCGTCCAGCGGCAATACCCCTACTGCCTTGCTCTGAAAGCAAACTTTACCGTAGATTCCCTCGGTGCCACCGGGCGTAATAACCTCATGATGCTCAACCCGTATCCACGGATTCTCGTACACTGTTTTGTTACTTAAACGGCGCCAAGGGCCGATGTCTTTGCTCATGCTGCCTCCAGGCACGCCGTCACCCGCTCCCGAAGCTTAGACAGCGTATCGTCATTAAACCAAGGATTCTTTTTCAGCCAAATTTGATTACGAGGTGACGGATGGGGTAGCGGAAAAAATAGCCCGCTGCCATCGTGGTTCTTCACTCTAGCCGTCAGCGTGGGGTGCGCTTTTTGCAGGGACGTCGGCAAATAATACCGTTGCGCATACTGGCCAATTAGCAGCACTAACTTGACATGGGGTAGATGCTTCAATAGCAAGTCATGCCATTTGGGCGCGCACTCCGGCCGCGGCGGCAAATCGCCAGATTTGCCTTTGCCGGGGTAGCAAAAACCCATCGGCATAATGGCAAGACGAGGATCAGAATAAAATTGCGTCCGGTCCATCTGCAGCCACTGCCGAAGCCGATCGCCAGAGGGATCATTCCAGGGAATCCCGGTTTTGTGAACACGCGTGCCTGGCGCTTGGCCAATCAATACTATTTTTGCCCGCGGCTCCGCCACCACAACTGGCCGCGGTCCCAGCGGCAAATGCGCCGCGCAGTGTTGGCAAGCTCGGATATCAGACAAGATGTTTGGCAATGCACTCATGCCCGCATTGTGCGCAGGAAAGCTGCCCTCAGCAAGCAGCTAGCGATATATCCACAATAGACAACGGCAAAAAAACACCATCAAAAACCTAGCCACACTTATTCGCTAAGAACGGACAAACCCAATGCATCGAAGGTCTCAATAGAAACCCGCCCTTTAGCCAGCCCCTTTGCCTGCTGATATTCAGCTACCGCCTCTTCGGTACGCTTGCCCATCTTACCGTCGGCGTAACCCGGGTCGTAACCTGCTGCCTTCAAGGCTTTTTGCAAACGGCTCACTTGAGCAGTGGTAAAAGCGGGTTTACAAAGAATTTCTCGCCAATCCAATTTGGCATCGGCCACTTTCTCTCGATACTGAAAGGTTTGGTACTCAGGGGGGACAACACGCCTGACTTGGCGTTCAGGCTCGACGATGCGTCTTACCCGAACTGTTTTATAGGTAGCAGGGTGGACAATTTCCACCGTGTGTTCAGGAATATCCACCACGCGCTTAGAAAGCGTTTCGAACACGGCTGGAATAACTTCGGTACGGTATTTTGCCGACGCGACCAACACCTGTTTGCTGATGTTTCGGTATTTTGCAGGGGTCGTCTCCAGGTGCAAAATTTCGCCGGTTTCTTCATCAACCCGTTCTTTAGCACCTCGACCAGCACGCCAAACTTGTTGCTCGGGAACCTCCAGCACCTGTTCGACGACGGTTTTATATGTCGCCGGTGCCACCAGCACCTGTTTTCGCCGTTGGGGCAACACCTCCGTTCGCTCCTCCACCCATTTATAGGTTGCTGGCACCACTTTTAGCTGTATATGCTCCTCGCTGACCATCACTTGCTCTTCTACCCATGCCATTTTTGCTGGCAGCATGTCTACTTGTTCTTGGGCTTCTTTTACAATCCGACGTTCACTGCGCTCTACATACTGTGCGGGCACCAGCATTTTGGCGTAACAACTACCACTTTTCGCGTTGGGAGGCATATTAGACAACGGCTGGGTATCGGCTTGTTCTGCACGCAGCTTCTCAATTTGAATAAGGGCATCAGCCAGCGCCCCTTCCAAATCATTAATGCGTTCGTCACTTTGGGTATAAACCGGCGGCACGGCAGCAATATGATTCCGCTGTGTCGATGGCAACTGACAAGCCATCAAACTCCCAACAATCGCCAATACCAAAATCGTCTTACCTAGTCGCAACGCACAGCCCCTGTTAACAAAAAAATGCCGTCTAAATATAGTTGTTAGGGGCGGCGTTTTCTATCATTTAACGCGACTATTTTTGGCGTACTTATCAGTATTAAGTAATTGTTATTTAACTAATTATCAAGATAGCAAGCACTGTAATCTAGCATTTAAAATCAACCTCCTTTTTAAACTTTTAATACACCAAAAAATCATTCCGCACCCACTCCCCCAGAAATACATCTGACCCAAACCTACACCCCAACCACATACACTTCACGAGCTGATTAAACAAACCGAGCACCGACTTAAAAACCCATCAATAGACCGGAAAACCCTATCGCGACCAAGCACTTTGCTATAAACGAACAAAGGCGTTTCCATACGCTGAAGCCCAGGCAAACTCTCGCACTTTATGGTTTAATAGCGCCCTTTCACTTTTCAGCTTAAAGGCAGGCACGACGCAGTATGACAAGCGCTATTGGCTCACTTTTTTCCCATGACGAATTCTTGCAACGTCATATTGGCCCAGACCAACAAGAACTGCAGGCAATGCTGGATAGCGTGGGAGCATCATCGCTGGATGAGCTAATTGAACAAACCGTGCCAGCGTCGATATTACGGGGCGCCATGCCATTACCTGCCCCCCAAGGCGAAAGCGACACCCTTAATGAGCTAAAAGCCATCGCCCAGAAAAACCAAGTTGCCCAAAGTTTTATTGGCATGGGCTATCACGACACCATTACCCCCGCCGTTATTTTGCGAAATGTGCTGGAAAACCCCGGCTGGTATACCGCATATACACCCTACCAACCCGAAATTGCCCAGGGTCGGCTGGAAGCACTGCTAAACTTCCAGCAAGTAGTTATGGACCTGACGGGCCTGGAATTGGCCAACGCCTCGTTGCTTGATGAATCCACCGCTGCAGCCGAAGCCATGGCCTTATGCAAGCGCATTGCCCGCAAAAACAAGAGCAATGTGTTTTTAATTGATGAAAACTGCCACCCGCAAACCATTGCTGTCGTTAAAACCCGGGCACTGCCTCTTGGGCTCGACGTTGTGGTCGCTGACGCCCAGTCTGCCCTGACCACCACAGAATGTTTTGGCGTATTACTGCAATATCCCGGCAGCAACGGGCAGTTAACGGACCTGCGCCCACTGATAGAGGAAGCCAAGCAACGTGACATCAGCACCGTGGTCGCCGCCGATATTTTAAGCTTATTACTGCTGACACCTCCCGGCGAGCAAGGCGCAGACATTGTCATTGGCAGCGCCCAACGCTTTGGGGTGCCCATGGGCTTTGGCGGCCCCCATGCCGCCTTTATGGCCACCAAAGACAAATTCAAACGCTCCCTGCCCGGCCGCATTATTGGGGTATCGGTGGATACCAAGGGTAAACGCGCCCTGCGCATGGCCATGCAAACCCGCGAACAACACATCCGCCGGGAAAAGGCCACTTCTAACATTTGCACCTCCCAGGCACTACTGGCAGTCATGGCGTCTTTCTACGCGGTGTATCACGGCCCTCACGGTCTTAAAAAAATCGCCGCCCGCTGTAACCGCCTGGCAGGATTGTTTGCACTCGGCCTGGAAAAAATGGGGTATCAGTGCAACAAACAATTTTTTGACACCATTTGCGTTGATACCGGCGACGATACCGGCCGCATTTTTAATGCCGCCGCAGACCAGCTCATAAACCTTCGTCGCTTTGATAGCCAACTCAGCATCAGTTTTGATGAATGCAGCAAAGTTGAAGACCTGCAAAAACTTTGGCAGCTGTTTCAAACCGACCAACCCTTACCAAATGTCGCAGCCTTAGACGAAGAATTGCCCCAGCTACCCGGCATCCCCGCTACGCTACAACGTCAAAGCGAGGTGCTAAGTCATCCAATATTTAATCAATACCACTCCGAAACAGAAATGCTGCGTTATATGAAGCGGCTGGAAAATAAAGACATCGCCCTGAACCACTCGATGATCGCCTTGGGCTCCTGCACCATGAAGCTAAATGCGACCGCAGAGATGATCCCCATTACCTGGCCAGAATTTGCGCGCATCCACCCCTTTGCACCTAAAAACCAGGTCTCGGGCTACCTGGAAATGATCCGTCAATTAGAAGCGCAACTTGTCGCCTGCACTGGATACGACCATTTTTCTATGCAACCTAATGCGGGCTCCCAAGGGGAGTACGCTGGTTTGCTAGCTATAAAGCGCTACCACGAAAGCCGAGGGGACCACGAACGTAATATCTGCCTTATCCCCAGCTCAGCCCACGGTACCAACCCAGCGTCTGCAGCCATGGCGGGTATGTCCGTTGTTATTGTTGGCTGTGACCGCCAAGGCAATGTCGACATTGAGGACCTCAAAGAAAAAGCCCAACGGCATAGCGGTGAACTCGCTGCCATTATGGTCACTTACCCCTCAACACACGGGGTATTTGAAGAAGGCATTCGGGATATTTGTAAAATTGTTCACGACTGCGGTGGCCAGGTTTATGTTGATGGCGCCAATATGAATGCATTGGTAGGCGTGGCAGCGCCCGGCGAATTTGGTGCCGACGTCTCCCACTTAAACCTGCACAAAACCTTCTGTATTCCCCACGGCGGCGGCGGACCCGGCATGGGGCCTATTGGTGTAAAAAGTCATCTTGCGCCATTTTTACCCAACCATCCCGTGTCCAGCGTCGACGGAATTGAAGCCAGCAACGACACCATCTCTGGCGCCACCTATGGCAGCGCCGGCATACTGCCCATTTCGTGGAGCTATATTCGCTTGATGGGCGCAGAGGGTCTTAAAAAAGCCACCCAGGTCGCCATCCTCAACGCCAACTATGTTGCCAAGCGACTCAGCCCCCACTTCCCCGTGCTCTACACTGGGCGCAATGACCGCGTCGCACACGAGTGTATTATTGACCTGCGTCCGCTTAAAGACAGCAGCGGTATTACCGAAGAAGACATTGCCAAACGCCTTATGGATTACGGCTTTCACGCCCCAACCATGTCGTTTCCCGTGCCCGGCACACTGATGATTGAGCCTACCGAAAGCGAATCGCAGTACGAGCTGGATCGTTTCTGTGACGCCATGATCCAAATCCGTCAAGAAATTGCCCAGGTCGAAAGCGGACACTACCCGGCAGACAATAACCCGCTAGTAAATGCCCCTCATAGCTATAACGATGTTGTCGTCACTCATTGGGACCATCCCTATTCCAGAGAAGAGGCTGTTTTTCCGGTTGCCAGCTTGAGAGAAAACAAATACTGGCCATCAGTAAACCGAATCGACAATGTCTATGGCGATCGCAACCTGTTCTGTGCCTGTCCGCCTATTGAAAGCTACCAATAGCGGGCTTAAACCCCAGAATTAGGTCTAGGCATTAAGTGTTTGTTAAGGCAAAATAATTTACAATGCGAAAATATATCGATGGCCACCAACGACACATGCGGTATGGTTATCACAGTGAACGTTGGGGCGAGTCAAAAATGATCGACGCATCCATGGATTGGTAGCAGCTACGCTAAAAAGAAAAATTTGACTCAAGGCCCCAAAAACGCGTATTTAAATAGCTGATTTACTACCTAATTCACAGAATTGGGATTCAGGTATGAACTAACATCCAAGCTTAGATGCGAACATATTGTGTTTGTGGTCAAAGTCCGTAAAACTACGGCCACTTATACCATAAGGCACTAAAAACCTCTTAATAATCTGCAACACAGTCGAACTCTCCTGGAGGGGGATAAATGAAAACCTTTAAGCATGCCCTAACGTTAGCGCTCGCCGCTGGCCTGCTATCCGCTTGCGGCGGTGGCGGTGGCTCAAACAGTCCCGACAGACCGGGACTTCGATTAGACCCCGAAACCCTTCGTATTGAGTTCCCCAATGGCAATATTCTAGCCGGCACTGGCAATGCCATGATCCAAGCCCGTATGCTGGCTCTTCAAACAGACGGTATTGAAGATAATCAAACCCCTGAGCTGAACGTAACAGCTGATACTAACTGGAGTATTACAGGTTCTGACAATGACCCTGTTGTTGCAGCAGTAGCCGATGAAGTTCGTGACGCAGGCTCACTGGGCAATGTCATCGATATTCTCAGCACTATTCGCCTGACAACGGCCGACACAACTAAGAATCTAGCCTTGGCGGGTAGCTATAGTTTTAGCGGTCAGACCTACAACTTATCATCGCCCTTTAGTGTGCGTCCGCCTATCCCAAATGGCCCAGCCTTTATCAGTGGCCCAGGCGCTATTGCACTAGACCCACTAAATGATGTTGTTCCAGATGACGTCGCATATCAGTTGTTACAACCACTGAAAGAAATCCCAACACCTGAAAACCAAACAGGTACAGTACGCTTCTGTTCTGACAGTGATTTCTTAGCCTTCAATGGCAATCAGCCTTACACTCAAGGCTCAGCTCCGGCAACCATTACCAATCCATTCTTTGGTAATGACGATAACCAAACCGTCGTGGTTACAGTTCAGGTTATCGACCCTGATTTCGATTGTGATGAAATTGGTGAGACCCAAGTTGGCGGTACTGACGAAAATCCGATTTTTCTGTCACCGGACTACACCAAAACTGTTCAGCTGATCCCTGCCGTTGTTCAAGCGGGCGGTGTCACTATCTGCGGTATCATCAACCCTGAAGTTGACGCCTGCGGTACTGATGGCACGTTTAACGATGCAAGCTATCTCAGCGATTGTCGCGGCCTAAACAGCACCAGCATTGATGTACCTGCTGGCGAAAATCTGCAAATGGTTGCACGCTTAAACTACACCAACCCAAGTAACGGCAACCAACCTGCCTTCACTGACTATCGCTGTGCCGCAAGCGGTCGCCTGACATGGTCTGCCGACGGTGACCCAATCTTTGATAATGGTTTAGATGCTGACGACGGTTCTGCCAGCTTTATCAGCCGCAGTGAATTCCTGGATATTGCAGATAGCAACCCAAGTTCTGACGTCACCGGCAGCTTCGACAACAACAATGGCAGCCCTGCTATCACCGATTCCTTAACGCTAAATCTGGTTGATTCAACGGTTAGTGATATTGAAATTGTGCAGGTCGATCCAGACCCAAATGCGCCTAACACGATCTTCCTGAACATTCTGCAAGAAGATCTGGATTACCGTGCCCAGTGTACCTTTGGCGAAAGTAACCCCGTTACCGCTACGTGTTCTGACGCCTGTGTAAGCTGGAGTGTAGAAGATGAAGACTTACTAACGGTTAATCCTGAAACAGGCTCAACGACGACTGTTTCTTCCACTGACGGCAGCACCGTCGGCAGCGCCGATCTTATCGCTACTTACACTTGCGCACCCGGTATCAATGACACTCAAGAGATCACCACCGTAGACGATCCCGTGGTTGAGCTGCATCTCTTACAGGTATCTAACGCCAACGAAGACCCCGAAGTTCGCAATGTCGATGCCTTCTCTTGTGTTGGTAGAACTGACTTGGTCGGCACCCTTGCCGACGGCGAGACCTTTATTAACGGTAGCCAGCAATTCTATGCTCACGCCCTGTTCCAAAGCGAAGCTATGAATCTGAGCGATGAAGAGCGAGCCAACCTCGACCCATCAACACTGCCAGACGTTAGCGGTGCGGATGCTGTTGTCTTCTCTGCATTGCCAGGCTATGCCAACGGCGACGGTAGTTGTGCAACCGCATTGGGTCTTGAGCTTCCAGATCTTCCCGGTAGCGGTGGTGGTGACGGCGATGGTTCTCTCTTGTCTGGCATTCCCATTCTAGGCGGTCTCTTGGACTTCTATCTTGGCGATGTAATCGACATCTTAACCATCCCCTTAGACTCACTCCCCGGCCTACCTGGCGGCGGTGATGGTGGCTTTGGCGCCGGTCCTGCGGCAAGCTTCTCCGGTGAAATGAAAGGTCAGCTACAAGCCAATGGCCAGCTTCGTCTCAGCACAGTCTGTATCCAAAGCTTTATCGATAATGATGGCAGCGGCGGGCTAACAGAGGGTGATGACCTAGCCCAAGAAAGCTCTTCGGTTTTAGTGTTACCTGCAGCCGATGACAACCTGCTGAATTTCTCCAATGAGTTGTGTGAAATTCTGGAGCCTGCGTTAACCTTGGGTGCTGGCACGCCTGCTTCAGGTATTGTACCTGCAGGTATTGTAGTGCCGCTGGTATATGGCGTGAGCTTAATTGCCGATCCCGTGCTTAACGTTCTGGATGACACCGTACCCACTGAAGACATCCTGAATGCGCTGATTACTGGTAGCTTCTCTGACCTCAGCATTCCTGGTCAGCCAGAATTCACCGATGCACCCTTTGGCTTGGGCTTCCTAACCAATGGACTACTGAGCGGCACAGGCGCAACACCGGGACTTGAGCCCACACTAGTTGATGCCTTAGACTCTTGCTTAATTGACCCATTGACACTAAGTGTTAACTCACTTCTGACTGGTTTGCTGACCCTTGATCCTGGGGCACTAGGCGACATAGCAGACAGTGGTTTCTCTCCTGCAGAGTGCGCAGCTATCTTTGGCGATGTGCTTCCAGGAGACGGTATCGGGTTACCAGATTTACCCGGTGCGCCAGGCATTCCCCTGCCGCTACCGACGCCTTAATAAGCTCTTCTAACGCGACCCACTGGGTCGCGTTTTTATAATTAACTACAAATGGAGACCCAATAGATGAGCAAGTTGCGTAACTGGACGATTGCCCTTGCTTTAGGCTGCACAGCTATTTCGGGACACAGCCAAGAAGACGACGAGCGCACCTACGACAACCGCTGGCGACTTCACGGCATGGCGGGCTCGATGGTAGCCGATGACTCCGACTACGATACCGGTTTTGAATACAAAATCGGTATCGGTAAGCCCATCAGTCGCTATGTCATGCTGGACTTACAAGCCAACTTTGGCGAACTAGAAACAGAAATTGGTGATCAATACGAACGCGCCGTTGGTGGCTTAGATGTATTGTTCTTCCCTGCCCGGGCCTTTGAACTAGATTCCCGCGCGTTTCAGCCCTTCTTTGGTGTTGGTGCCACCTACCATGAAATCGACTTTTTAGGTGCCACCGAGTCAGGTTTCGGTACCGACATGATTGCCGGTTTTATGTACAAACTGGATCAAGTCGAGTTTCGTGCAGAACTGCGCTACCAGGTCGACAATATCGAAGAAGAGCCGCCCATTCAGGACGACACCTTCTATACCTATGGCGCAATGCTCGGTGTCTCTATTCCGCTGGGCGAAAAACCCTTGCCATATAACTACGACTCCGATGGCGATGGCGTACCAGACCGCTTGGATAAGTGCCCTAACACCCCTCGGGGAACGCGGGTAGATTCCGATGGTTGCCCATTGGATAAAGACGGTGATGGCGTCCCCGACTTCCGGGATAAATGTCCAAACACCCCTCGCGGTGCCAAAGTTAACGTAGATGGCTGCTCCATTGACGATGACCGTGACGGCGTACCCAACGATATCGACCAGTGTCCGAACACCCCTTACGGAACCCCAGTTGATGCCAAAGGCTGTGCGTTGGATTCGGATAGAGACGGCGTACCTAACAAGATTGACCAATGTCCAGGTACCCTGCCCAACATGAAGGTTAACTCTCGTGGCTGCGTCATTTCGCAAACGGTAGAACTGAGCGGTGTTCACTTTGAGTTTGATAAAGCACGCTTGACGCTGGACGCTAAAACAGTTCTGCGTAAGGTGTCTGAGTCACTCAATAATGAGCCTGATGTGAAAATCATCATAATGGGCCACACCGACTCAATGGGTAGCGATGCTTATAACAAGCGTCTATCTCAAGAGCGTGCTCAATCTGTGGTGAACTACCTCTCGACACAAGGTATTAGCAGCAGCCGTATGCAAGCCATTGGTTACGGTGAGAGCAAACCGGTGGCCAGCAACAGCACTGACGAAGGTCGCGAACGCAACCGCCGCGTTGAGCTTCAGGTTATTTCACCTAATCAGTAACAGGCGACACTAAAATGATAAGGGCGGCTGATAAGCCGCCCTTTTTTTTCGCCTGTATATTTAATGCCCTATCGCCCTCTTAACGTTCGCCAATAACAACCGTTACGACATCCCTCTTTAGGATTTTTATCATCAGTTGCAACGAGTAAAATCCTGTCCACACGCCTCGGGTGCCAAGCTGGCTCGATACAGCAGCACATTAAAAAGTGTTATTAGACTTAGGGAAGTCTAGAGGAATTTGACGGTCCAGCTGCGAGTTCTCAGCTTCGTCCTTAAAACGTAAACCGACACCCAACAAACGAACAGGTTGATTCAGCCTACCCCACGCCTGGCGTGTCAAATCATGGTACACCGACATATCAGGTACCGCGCAATCTACCCGCCGCTCCACAGTGGTCGTTTGAAAGTCACTGCTTTTAAGTTTTACAAAGGCGCCACATATTTGCTCTTTAGAAGTGCTGGCTTTTTCCATTCGGGACTCCAACCGAGACAGCAAAGCCTCCACCTGCATCAACGCCATCGCCTCCGTGGGCAAATCCTCAGGATAAGTATGCTCCACACTGAGGGATTTTCGCTGCCGACGAGTCTGCACCGGACGCTGATCATCTCCTCTCGCGCAGTGATACAAATGTTGACCAAACTTTCCAAACTGCCGTACTAATTCATGTAATGGAATATTGAGAATATCGGCACCGGTACGCAAGTCAGACTGATGAAGGCGTTGGGCCATCACCTTGCCAACGCCGTGAATTTTTTCTACCGGCAGCTGGGCGGCAAACCTGGCCGCATGATCGGGAGCAATCACCATTAAACCATCTGGCTTATTCCAATCACTGGCCACTTTTGCCAGAAATTTATTACCCGCCACACCGGCAGAAATAGTGATACCCACTTCCTCTACAACGGCGCGGCGAATTTCCTCGGCAATCCGGGTAGCACTGCCCTGACAATGTGGGCTCTCTGTCACATCCAGATAAGCCTCATCTAAAGATAAGGGCTCTATGACATCGGTATAGCGCAAAAATATCGCTCTGACCTGTTCAGCAGCTTTCCTGTACTTGTCCATAGAGGGAGGAATAACCAACAAGCCAGGACAGAGCTTTTTGGCTTGCCCAGTAGGCATGGCAGAGCGAACGCCATAACTCCGAGCCAGATAATTGCAGGTAGCAATCACCCCTCGACGGTCCGAGTCACCACCAACCGCCAAAGGTAAAAAGCGTAACGAGGGATCATCCCGCATCTCCACTGAGGCGTAGAAGCAATCGCAGTCGCAATGAATAATTTTCCGCATCAGCAACAAATACTGGTTATTTAAACAGCAATCTAGCAAATTCGGTATGGGATGTCACCGCTCCAGGGCGTTATACTGTGCAAAACTTCATCGCAAACTTGCGACGCGCTTTAATAGCCCGTTTGCAGGGGTTAGCCTTAAATGTCGCTAACCTATGTATGCAGAGGTTTCTTCATTTTTTTAACCGAGATCCCGATAATGTCAGTAAACGACTGGACGCCAGACACACAGCTCGCCCAGCAACAAATTGATTCTCAGTGGCTCAAAAAGTGTATTGCCATGAGTCAGGCAAACGCGCTGGAAACCATGGCGGAGCAAATAGATGCAGCCGATCTAAGGGAAAAAGCGGCGTATATGCGCCTCCCCCCAGAACAATGGCAGGCAGCGACCACCCATTTTAATAACGATGAACTCATCGCCTTAATTCGATTTTTTACCCGGGCAGAAATGCTGCTAAGCGGCTGGGAGGCAGGCAACAGCTCTCCTGTTATCGCCCTTAATAAAGCGCTTCGCCAACGGGGAGAAAAACTATCAAAAGAAACGTTGTTATGGATTAGGGCCAATAGCGATAACCGCTATATTCCCAATGGCGCCCTATAACAGACGGCTTAAAGCAAAAGCGGTTAGCAGGCACGCCCCCTTACACCCCCTAAGAGGGCTACTGTCAGTACTGCCGGCTACTTTTGTTTGTTCTCAAACGCTGCCATTTGCTCTGCAGAGGCCTCAGCCTGGTAAAGCTTCTTCCATTCTGAATACGGCATGCCATAAACCCGCTCCCGGGCGGCCTCATAGTCTACCGTTTTACCCTGCTCCTCTGCCGCAGCCACATACCACTTAGACAGGCAGTTGCGACAAAAGCCCGCTAAATTCATCAAATCAATATTTTGAACATCTTTGCGCGCATCAAGGTGGGCAAGCAAACGACGAAAAACTGCCGCTTCAATCGCGTCGTTGTTGGTATCAGACATATTCTATTCCTCATTAATTTTTGCAAACGAGTCTATCCATTCTCGCAGAATTTGCTATGGTTTAGGTCAGTTGTAGTGATTAACGGCTAATAGCCTTAGATCTCGGGCTCAATTTTCTGTAACAGTATTGAGCTACGTTATAAACACTGGCCAGTGTCGTCGGCCAATCCAATGTTAAGAGGATAGCAAAATGGCGAATAAAAAAATGGATCCGGTCGCAATGATAAAGAAAGAGATCGAGGCGCTAGAAAAAAAGGTCGAAGCGCTGCGAGAGCGGTTAATGTCCGATGCCGACAAAGGTATTGAGCGGGCAAAAGCCCAATTAGAACGAGCCAAAACTAAGCTCAACACAGAACAGAATAAACTTAAAGAGTTGCAAGCTGCCGCCAAAAAGAATTTGGATGCTCGAGTACAGAAACAACTAGACCGGGCAAATAAAGCCGTCGATGCCGCTAAAAATCTCGAACTAGACGCCCAAGCTCTCCTTATTATGGGCAAAGATCATATCAAGGATTTACGAGAAGACTATCGCCAGGCAAAAGCCATGGCCAAAGCAGCCAAAGACGCTGCCAAAGAGTTTGACCAAAAAGCAAAAACAGCAGCAAAGAAATCACCCGCAAAAAAAACGCCTGTAAAGAAAGCACCTGCAGCGAAGAAGACCGTAGCGAAAAAGGCCGCGCCCAAGAAAAAAGCGCCGGCAAAGAAAGTCGCTACCGCTAAAAAGTCACCCGCAAAAAAAGCCGCCGTAAAAAAACAGTCCTAGCGCGTTGCATCACTCGTATCCGGCGCTACGGAGACGCTGCTCCGGAAAGTTAAACCCTGAGTTAAATCGCTTAACCGATTGGGCTACAGCCCAATCGGCATCGAATTCAGCTTTAAATGCGCTATTTGAGTTTATTTGGCCGAATAATTTGACATCCCCCCACGCTGTACTTTACTTCTATGTACTCCATATGTTGATTTTAGGAATATTCATCCTTCACTCAGGGACGACAATACCTTCTTAAAAATCAATCCTAATGCCGCCGGCAACTTCGCAAAAGAGGCGGGCATGTAGCAATATGTGCCCCATAGATATGCAAGCCAACGACAGCAAAAACAAAAATCCTTTCTCCAAAGATCATCTCAACCCCCCGTTTTTTTTGGTTCCGTTATTCTTATCTTTGCCATAGTTATCTATGGCGCGCTTATGCCAGAAAATGCGGGCGTGGTGTTCGGCCACGTTCAGTCTTGGATCGTAGACACGTTTGGCTGGTTTTACCTGCTGGCAGTAGCGATATTTTTGATTTTCTCGCTATATCTAGCCCTGTCTCACTACGGCGATATCCGCTTAGGGCCAGAACACTCCAAACCTGATTTCAGTTATGGCTCGTGGTTTGCCATGCTCTTCTCTGCGGGCATGGGGATTGGCTTATTATTCTATGGTGTGGCCGAGCCAGTACTGCATATGAATACGCCGCCAACCGGTGAGGGTCAGACGGTAAAAGCCGCCAGAGAAGCCATGTCGATTACCTTTTTTCACTGGGGTCTGCATGCCTGGGCCATCTACGCGGTGGTCGGACTATCATTGGCCTATTTCGGTTTTAGACACGGTCTGCCCCTAACCATTCGTTCATCGCTGTACCCTATTATTGGTGATCGAATTTACGGCCCCATCGGTCACACCGTCGATATTTTTGCCGTATTGGGCACCTTGTTTGGCGTTGCCACATCACTCGGCTTGGGGGTTATGCAGGTGAATGCCGGGCTGAATTATCTGTTCGGCGTAGAAGTCTCTACCACAGTGCAAGTGCTGCTCATCGTCATTATCACCGGCTTTGCCACAACGTCAGTGGTGGCAGGGCTAGACAGCGGTATCCGCAGGATAAGTGAACTGAACTTGGCGCTGGCAGCACTTCTCCTGCTGTACATCGTTTTTGCTGGCCCCACCCAACACTTATTTCAAGCCTTGATACAAAACACCGGCCACTACCTCACTACGGTAACTGAGCGTACGTTTAACCTTTATGCCTATGACCCTATCGAGTGGATGGGATCATGGACGCTCTTTTATTGGGGCTGGTGGATTGCTTGGTCGCCCTTTGTAGGGATGTTTATTGCCAGAGTATCTCGAGGCCGGACCATTCGAGAATTTGTCTGCGGTGTACTCTTTGTGCCGGTGGGCTTCACGTTTATCTGGATGACGTTCTTTGGCAACACGGCTATTGCCCTGGACTTCGGCACCGCCCAGGGCGCCATATCGGCGGCCGTAGACCAAGATGTCTCCACCGCTATTTTCAAGATGTTTGAATACCTTCCCTTAACAACGATTGCTTCTGGCGTAGCAACACTTTTAGTGGTGACCTTCTTCGTTACATCGTCAGATTCGGGATCGCTGGTTATCGACATGATTACCTCCGGTGGCAATCATGAACCCCCTGTGTGGCAACGTATATTCTGGGCCGTCACCGAAGGTCTGGTAGCCGCCGTCCTGCTACTGGCTGGTGGCTTGGGGGCGCTGCAAAGCGCCGCCATCGCCAGCGCCTTGCCCTTCACCTTTATTATGCTGCTGATTTGTTATGGCTTGATACGAGGCTTGCGTTTAGAAGGGCTTAAACGGGCAGCGGCAAACCAGTCTCGTCGTCCGGTATCGCCAATAGAAGCACCTTGGCAAGTTCGGCTGCGACGCATGGTGAGCTTTCCAGACCGGGAACAGGCCCTCGCGTTTCTTAACTCGGAAGTGCTTGATGCATTTACCGCTGTTAAGCGTGAAATGATCAAACACGATCGTCAATGCGAAATGCTCAGAGAAGCCACCAGCATCAACATTAAAATGCTGCATGACGATGAAGAAAGCTTTGAATACCACGTTGTCATGACAGCACACATCCACCCCAGTTTTGTCGTATCGGACCTGCATATGGACGAGAACAAACAGCGGCATTTTTATCGTCTTGAAGTCCACCTTAGCGAGGGCACACAACAATACGACATTATGGATTACAGTCGCGAGCAGATTATCAGTGATGTTCTCTCCCAATATAATCGCCATCTCATCTATTTAGATATGGCTCGCCCCGACTCAGACACAATTGTGCCAGAGGAGGCGCCAATATGAGGCATTCAGCGAATATCATCAGGGCCACCCTACTTGGCCCCTTACTCCTATCCGCCACGGCCAGTTATGCCCAAGACACGGATATCGCTGTAGGGGGTGCAGTGCGCTTTCAATACAGTTGGGAGGACTACGACGATGGCAACAGAGGTCGAGGGGGAGACCTCGACCTCGATACGGTGAGAATCAATTTCGACGGTGAAGTGAGCGGCTTAACGCTATCGGCTGAGCTGCGTTACTACCAATATATGGAAGTTATTCACCACGCCTGGCTTGGGTATGACTTTAACGAACAATGGCAAGGAAAACTGGGGATCAGTCAGGTTCCCTTTGGCAACCTCCCCTATAACTCCCACAGTTTTTTCTTTAGCAGCAATTACTATGTCGGGCTGGAAGACGATTACGATTTTGGTCTGCAATTTCTCTACGATAACGGCCGTATTAACAGTCAGGTCGCCTTATTTAAAAATGATGAACAAGGCGGTATCGATGGCTATGTCGATAATAGGAGTGATCGCTATTCCTACGACATTGTTGGCAACCGACCTGCTGGCGAGGGCAATTTTGACGAGCCCGGTGAACAGCTGGCAGAGAATAACACCGTTGTTTGGCGCTTTGCCGGGGACCTAAACCCCGACGAAGACGCGCGTAGCGAGCTGGGGTTTTCCATACTTCACGGCCAACTCAACAATGATCAAGAACAAGACAGCGGTGACTATCAAGCCTATGCCGTTCACATGGATAACCAGTATGGTCCCTGGAACTTACAACTCACCACAGGACATTACAAATACAACGTCGAGAACGGCTCGGAACGAATTGCCGTCGGCGCGTACTCCTTCTTTGACAGCATTGCCAGCGAGGCCGATATCCACAGCATCAACTTGGCTTATACTTGGAACAAGCCCATTGACGGGCTAGATAGCCTGACCTTCTACAGCGATAACAGCCTGATTAATGAAAAATCTGGCGGCTTACCGGACACGCAAATGCACGTCTTTGGGGTCGCCCTTAGCAAGGGCAAGTTATACACCTACTTCGACTTTATCATTGCCAAAAACCAGCCCTTTATTGGCGGATCGATAGCTGGCGATGACGATATGACCCAACGGCTGAATATCAACTTCGGCTTTTATTTCTAGCACTATCTGCCACAAACAAAAACGCCCCGCATTGCAGGGCGTTTGTTCAGCCAGACAACTATTTAGCTATCCAGCGTCTGATAGTAATCCATCAGAATTTTAGCCACTTCAGGACGCGAAAACTCAGGGGGGGGTGCAATGCCATTACCTAGCATTTCCCGCACTTTAGTGCCCGACAGCAGCACAAAGTCTTCTTTGTCGTGATCGGGAGCATCCCGCATCATCACCACTTTATCCAATTTTTTAGAATAAGCCGTGTGGTCTGCACGGTAGATTTCGATATCCAGTGCGCCTTCGGGGACTTTCTCATCGAAGATCGTCTGGGCATCGAAACCACCGTAATAGTCACCAACACCTGCATGGTCACGACCAACAATCAGTTGTGTACAGCCACAGTTTTGACGGAACACCGCGTGCAATACTGCTTCGCGAGGGCCAGCATAAAGCATGTCAAAACCGTAGCCGGTGATCATCACCGTGTTTTTGGGGAAGTACACATCTACCATTTTACGGATAGACGCATCGCGCACGTGGGCAGGAATATCGCCGGGTTTCAACTTGCCCAGCAGCATGTGAATCAGAATACCGTCGGTACCCAGATCTTCCATCGCCATCCGACACAGTTCTTCGTGGGCGCGGTGCATCGGGTTGCGCGTTTGAAAGGCAACCACTTTTTCCCAACCGCGCTCGGCGATTTCATTGCGAATCTCTACTGCCGTGCGGAAAGTATCCGGGAAATCACTTTGGAAGTAAGAGAAATTCAACACCTGAATAGGGCCGGACAAGACATTGTTGCCCTGAGCCTTAAAGGTTTGGACGCCGGGGTGATTGCCATCCAAGGTGCCAAAAATATTCTCAGCCATAACATCTATCTGCTTATCCGTTGCAGTATCAATGGCTTCGATATCCATAATGGCAAGTACAGGGTTGCCTTCTACATTGGGGTCACGCAGCGCCACACGCTGGCCAGCGCTCACGCCCTGCAGATCTTTTAACAGATTAAGAATGGGCACAGGCCAAAACAGACCGTCTTCAGTGTAAAGCTTCTCTGACACGCTCAAGGCATCGGCCAAGTTCATGTAGCCAGTGAGCGGGGTAAAGTAACCCGCGCCCAGCATCACTGCGTTCGCAGCGGCGGCAGAGCTAATCAGGATTGAAGGCAGGGTTTCTGCCTCAGTAATCAGGGCGTGGTGTTTTTCAGTGTCATAGACGAACAAAGGTTTCAGTTCGTCGGCGCCATGGGGCTTAATCATTTTGAGACTCCAGTTGCGTAACGCAGGTATAAAAATATCGAGCGCAGCGCCAGTATGGCGCTGCCGAACAAAATCAGATAATGCCTTGCTCTTTCAGTGCTGCCAGCAGCACTTCGACTTCTTCGTCCAGGCTCAGTTCGTGGCTGTTCAGAACAATCTCAGGGCTTTCTGGCGCTTCATAGGGATCATCAATACCGGTGAAGTTTTTGATCTCGCCAGCGCGGGCCTTTTTATACAAGCCTTTAGGGTCACGCTCTTCAGCAACTTCCAGCGGTACATCCACATACACTTCAATAAAGGGCATATCGCTTTCTGCATGCAAGGCACGAACATTGTCACGATCGGCACGGTATGGGCTGACGAAGCTGGACAGTACGATGACACCAGTGTCGACAAACAGCTTACCAATTTCGCCAATGCGACGAATATTCTCTGCGCGATCATCCGCACTAAAACCCAGATTTTTATTGATACCCAAACGGATATTGTCACCGTCTAAGCGATAGCAAAGGTGGCCTTTTTCCATCAATGCTTTTTCAAGTGCAACGGCAACGGTACTTTTGCCGCTGCCAGACAATCCTGTAAACCACAAGGTAGCGCCTTTTTGCTTGAGCAGCGCGTTGCGATCTTCACGGCTCACTTCGCCGTCGTGCCAATGAACATTGGTCGCTTTCACTTCAGTCATTTCACTTCCCCGTTATTAGAAGCTGCGCCATCGGCAGCGGAAACTGGCGAAATATTAATGCGCCTCGCTCTACAAGTAAAACGGGATATTGTTATACTCGCTATCGATAAATTCGATACTATAACCAACCACCATTATCGGGATAATCTTTGTGAAATTTAGTCTGCGCCAGTTAGAGGTTTTTTTAGCCGTTGCCCGCCACCAAAATGTGTCCAGGGCCGCTGACCAGCTTGCCATGTCCCAGTCTGCCGCCAGCGCTGCGCTGCAAACCCTTGAACGGAATTACGGTGTCAGCCTGTTTAGCCGTAAAGGCAATAAGCTCAGCCTCAACCCGGTCGGACACACGCTTCGGCAAGAAGCTGAAACCCTGCTCGGCCACTGTCAGCAATTTGATGACGCCTTAAAACGCCACGGCGAAATCGGCCATCTTAAAGTTGGCGCCAGCTTCACCATCGGCAATCATTTGGTGGTCCGTTATCTGGCTGACTATTTAACCGAATACCCAGAAGCCGATGTACAACTGCACACAGCGAATACTCCTGAGATTGTCGCCAAGGTTCTAAACTACGAGGTCGACGTGGGCATGATTGAGCGGGAAGTCCAACACCGGGAATTGGAGATGATCCCCTGGAAAGAAGACGAACTCATTGTGTTTTGCAGCGCCAATCACCCTCTTGCCAGTAAAAATACCCTGAGCAACAAAGACATTAAAGAAGCCAAATGGATTTTGCGGGAACCCGACTCCGGTGCCCGGCATACATTTGACCGGGCCTTGGCTGGGCTACTCCCAGAAATCAATATCTACCGAGAGTTCAAACACAATGAAGCAATTAAAAGTGCTGTCACCTCGGGCCTCGGTATAGGCTGCTTGTCTCGGGTGGTGTTACAGAACGATTTCCGCAACGGCGAGCTGGTGCCGTTAAAACTGGCCAAGCGAGATATGCGCCGACGCTTTTATATTGCCCTGCCCAAAAAGCGCCACCCCAAAGCCGCAGTAGAACACTGGATTAAACTCTGCAAAATCGCAGAGGCGGCGGATGACAACCACCCCAATTAAGCCTGTTCCTTAACTCGGCGCAGCTTGTTGAGCCAAGGTCGTTTTCAAGCCAAGGTCGCTTGCCCCGCTTTTACCTTGGCATTCCAGCCCGGTGCGTCTTCCAGCTCACCATCTTCACCCAAGGGTGGATACGCCAGGCCCCGTTGCTGACAAAACGCCGTTAACTGGGGGTGGGCCCATTCAAAAAACAACCGCTGATACTGCTCGGGCGATAAACGGCATTGATCATAACAACCCGCTTGCATGCGCTGATGCTGCGCCTCAGCCAAAATAATCCCCGCCGCGACGGACACGTTAAAAGACTGGACCATACCCATCATCGGAATAGTAATATGCGCATCGGCCATGTCAGCGGCCACTGCACTCACGCCGCGTTTCTCCGCGCCCAGCAAAATAGCGGTAGGGCCAGTGTAATCCACCTCTCGATAGTCCACCGAGTCATCCGCCAAATGGGCCGCCAGTATCTGTACACCTTGCTGCTTTAACGGAGCGATAGCACTCTCAATGGTTTTGTGGCGGTACATTTCAACCCAGCGCTGACTGCCCATGGCGGTGCCGCGAAAAGCTCTGTACTCATTGTCATCCACCACGCAATGCATGCTGGCAATCCCAACCGCATCGGCATTGCGCAACACCGCCGAAAGATTCCGGCCCTTGTGAACATTATCAGTCAGCAGGGTTAAATCCGGCTGTCGACGATCCAAAACCGCCCTCAGTTTTTGATATCGCTGCGGCGTCATGGGCGGGGAATAATTGCCATGGTAATCCGCGATACACAGGTAGTTTTACCCGCTTCATCGCAAATTTTAATGTCCCAAACTTGGGTGGTGCGACCGATGTGCGAGGGCGTCGCCGTGCCATACACCCGCCCACTTTCAACTTTACGAATATGATTGGCGTTAATCTCCAAGCCCACGCAACCAAGACCTTCCCCACAGGTGAGCGACGCCGCAATGCTACCCAGCGTTTCTGCCAATGCGACTGACGCGCCGCCATGCAGTATGCCGTAGGGCTGATGGGTACGGCTGTCCACTACCATCGAGCCTTTTAAATAATCGTCACCCACTTCTTCACAACGTATATCCAGCGTCTCCGCCAAGGTATTACGCAACTGGGCATTCAAAGCCTCAAGGCTGATGTCCTGCTTCCAAATAGACATTGATAACGCTCTCCTATCTTACCAATTGCTATGCGCCCAAATCGGTCTGGCGCAAGTTTCTGACAAATAAAGTTTACTCTGCTAACATGCTCAAATCGACGGCAAGTATAACCCTAAAGGAGTCGTTTATGATCACCATGCCTCGCACCGTTTATTCTGATGAGCACGAATTGTTTCGCAACTCTGTGCGTAAATTTTTAGAAACCGAAGCCGCGCCCTTCCATGCTCAGTGGGAAAAAGACGGCCAGGTAGATCGCAGCCTGTGGTTAAAAGCCGGCGAACAAGGGTTTCTTTGCCCCAGTATCGAAGAGGAATACGGCGGCTATGGCGCCGACTTTCGTTACCACGCCATCGTCAATGAAGAAATCGGCCGCTCCGGTTTAACGGGTATTGGCTGGGGGCTGCATTCTGATATCGCCGTGCCCTATGTGCAACGCTACGGCAGCGAAGCTCAAAAGCAAAAATACCTGCCCAAATGCGTCAGCGGCGAAATCGTCATGGCCATTGCCATGACCGAACCGGCCGCAGGCTCTGATCTCCAGGGAATTAAAACCAACGCGGTAAAAGACGGTGACGACTATATTATCAACGGCTCAAAAACCTTTATTACCAATGGTCAGCACGCCGACCTCGTAGTGGTCGTCGCCAAAACAGATCCTAAAGGCGGCGCAAAAGGCACCAGTTTGTTCCTGATAGAGGCCGGAATGGAGGGCTTTAGCAAGGGCTCTAATCTGGAGAAAGTGGGCATGAAAGCCCAGGACACTTCCGAGCTTTTCTTTCAGGACGTCCGGGTCTCCAAAGACCAGTTGCTAGGGGAAGAAGGCAAAGGTTTTGTCTATCTGATGCAAGACTTGCCCCAGGAGCGACTGAACGTGGCCATGGTCGCGGTCGCCAGCGCAGAAGCCACCATTGAGCAGACGATTGATTACGTTAAAGACCGTAAAGCCTTTGGCACCACGGTAGCGACTTTTCAAAACACCCAGTTCAAACTGGCTGAACTCGCCACCGAGGTACAAGTCGCCCGAGTCTATATTGACCGCTGTCTAGAGCTGCATTTAGAACAGAAATTTGATTCCGTCATGGCCGCGCAAGCCAAGCTGCTGTGCACCGACCTGCAATGCAAAGTCATTGACGAATGTCTGCAGCTCTTTGGCGGCTACGGCTATATGTGGGAATACCCCGTCGCCCGCGCCTTTGCCGATGCCAGAGTGCAACGCATTTATGCTGGTACCAATGAAATCATGAAGCTGATTATTGGCCGCGAGCTAGTGAAGTAAGCGGTTTTTTGCCGGACTTTACCACACCGTAAAGTCCGGCTTTCACCTAGATACCATCTCTCATACCCAGGCCTTCTACCCCATCTTTCTCTAGATTGGGCGAGCATACCGACTCGTGCCATACTCTAAGCAATCACAACATACTCTAGCCAATCACAATCAGCCAACATCGATTACGATCTCGATATTTGTCATCGTCAGCAGACTCTTATCCGCTATTTGCGGTCTTAAATATTGACCGTAATATAACGCCATATTTAAAAAATAACTGACGAGCATCCATATGAAGGGTTTCACATTTACATGAACAGCTACGCGCCGACAGGCTGGCTCCAAAACCCCCACGTGCAATCAGTACTGGCGTCGACCTTCCCTCGCAGGTTGCGCATTGCGCCATTGCTCCCTGCCTTTAACAAAGCGAGTAAAACGGTGGTACTCGATTGCGGCGACGGCCAACAGCTGTTGGGAGAATACAGCCAGCAAACCGGACGCAGCAAAGGATTAGTCACGCTCATTCACGGCTGGGAAGGCAGTTCCAAGTCCAGTTATATGTTGTCTTCAGGCGCCCAACTCTTTAATGCTGGTTACGATATTTTTCGTTTAAACCTGAGAGACCACGGCCCCAGTCACCACCTCAACAAAGAGCTATTCCACTCCGCCCGTTTACAAGAAGTGGTTGAAGCCGTGCGCTGCATTCACCAAACCTACCCCCACGACTGGCAATTTCTTGCAGGATTTTCACTGGGAGGAAACTTTGCGTTGCGGGTCGCGGCAAAAGCCGCCCAAGAAGGATTAAGCTTGCATCAAACCGTAGCCATATGTCCGGTGCTTAACCCCGCTAAAACCATGGCGGCGCTAGAAACTGGCTGGTGGGTTTACGAGCGCTATTTTGTTAAAAAGTGGAAAGCGTCGCTGCGTAAAAAACTCGCACTTTATCCCGAACTTAACTACGGCGAAAAATTGCTCAGCTTGAAAAATCTAAGCGACATGAATGAATATTTTGTACCCAATTTCACGCCCTACCCCTCTACTCAGGCGTATTTCAACGCTTATAGCTTGACCGGGGAAGTACTGGAAAGCCTAGACTCCCCCGCGCATATTATTGCCAGCAAAGACGATCCAATGATTTTGGCAGAGGATTTAGCGCAACTGGCAAACAATCCCAAACTGGATATAGAGCAGACTGAGTTTGGTGGCCACTGCGGTTTCTTAAAAAACTATCGCTTGGATAGCTGGCTGGATACGCGCCTAGTAGATGTGATTAACCACCGCCGCTACGCGGCGGCCGAAGCTCAGGCGTCGGCAATGTGACGACTGATATCCAATATGCGCTGAGCTTCTTCGACGTGCAAAGACTCCACTAGTTTGCCATCGACCAATACCACGCCCTTGCCTTCTCGCCGAGCCAGCTCCCAGCCAGCAATAATTTTTTCGGCATGAGCCACTTGCGCAGATGACGGTGAGAAAGCTTGATTAGCCGTAGCAATTTGCTTGGGGTGAATCAAGGTTTTGCCGTCAAAACCCAGCTCAAGGCCCTGCTCGCAGGCGCTGATCAAACCCGCCTCATCATTCAAATCGAGGTGCACACCATCAAATACATCAAGCCCCTCTGCTCTAGCCGCTGCCACACAGCGACTTAAGGAGAACAACATGCCCAACCGTGATGGGGTATGGGGCACCCGAAGATCTTTCGCCAAGTCCGAAGTCCCCAGTACAATTGCATCCATACGGGAATGAGCCGCGGCCACCTCTTCCACATTCAAGATGCCTTTTGGCGTTTCAGCCATTGCCCAAAGTTTGAGGTTTTCTGAGGCACCCGCGCCTTTAAGCACCTGCACCACGGCATGGATTTCAGCGGCACTTTCTACTTTTGGCAGACACAGGGCAACAATATCCGTGTCGGCAAAAGCCTGAATATCGTCCCGCCCCCATGGCGTATCAAAGCCATTCACCCGCACCACCAGCTGACGATGACCGTAGCCCCCTGCCATAACAGCGGCTTTCACTTGCTCTCTGGCCATCACTTTTTGGTCCGGCGCTACCGCATCTTCCAGGTCCAGAATCAGCACATCGGCGTCTAATGACTTGGCTTTTTCCAACGCGCGACTATTAGAGCCGGGCATATACAAAACAGAGCGGCGCGGCGTATAAGGCATAGTATTTCCCTGAGAAAAGCCAAAGTTTAACACAGCTCAAGTCATCCTCAGCCCGACAGGCATAAGGAAAAAACCTCCGGGATTAATTGCGAACAATTATCAATAAAACTAGAATGGAAACCCTTATCCATATTGCCCCATCCAGCCCGGAGATGTTCATGCGCTTATCGCTTCGCAACGCCCTACTCGTTATTGTCGCCAGCTTGCCGCTTTTTGCTCAAGCAGCCACAAAAGCAGAAGACAGCGCAGTGGTTACGCATTATGCGGATATGGCGGCGGCCATTTTTGGCGACGCCCATCAACAGGCGCTAAAGCTGCAAGCCAGCATTGATACCTTTCTCGCAGCGCCCAGCAAAGAAACACTGCAACAGGCGAAAGCAGCATGGATAGCGGCGCGGGTACCCTATATGCAAAGTGAGGTGTTTCGCTTTGGCAACCCCGTCGTCGATAACTGGGAAGGTCAAGTAAACTCTTGGCCCTTGGATGAAGGCCTTATTGATTATGTTGCAGAAGACTATGTTTCTGCGCTGGGTAATATTGGGGCCACGCTTAACATCATCGCCAACCCAAGCATTGATCTCGGCGGCACAGTATTAGATACCACCACACTATCACCTGAGGTCCTTGCTGATCTCAATGAACTAGGCGGCTCAGAAGCCAATGTAGCCACCGGTTATCATGCCATTGAGTTTTTGTTATGGGGACAAGACCTGCACGGCAATGCCCTTGGTGCTGGCGAGCGGCCCTACACTGACTATGTAAACGGCGATGACTGCAGTCACGGCCATTGCGAGAGACGCCGCGAATACCTCAGCGCTGTCACCCAATTACTCATTAATGATCTGGCAGAAATGAAAACCCAATGGACCGCGAGCAACAAGGGTAATTACCGCGAAACCCTGCTGGAGCTGGATCCAAAACACGCCATTGCCCGCATGTTTTACGGCATGGGGTCGCTGTCTTTGGGGGAACTCGGCGGCGAACGTATTAAAGTCGCACTAGAAGCCAACTCCTCAGAAGATGAGCACGACTGTTTTAGCGACAACACCCATTGGGCCCACTACTACGATGGCCTTGGTATTCAAAACGTGTTTCTGGGCCGTTACAAAACCACTGACGGCAAGGAGATCACCGGACCGTCAGTGCGTGATTACGTCGCTGCACAAAACCCCGAGGCCGCCACCGCGACCGAGCAAGCTCTAAGCCAGTCGATGGCCGCACTAAGCACGTTAGTAAAAACAGCTGAAGCTGAAGATACCCCACAGAAGTTCGATATGCTGATTGCCGAGGGCAATACCCAGGGCCAAGAGATTCTGGCTGATATTTTGAATGCATTGGTTCAACAGACACGTGCCCTGGAAAAAGCGGCAGCAGCCGTTAATATCGACCCCAATCAGCTCGGCTATTAAGGAGGCAGCGACTCTTGCCGCCTCAGCCCACTGCCGCCAGCGCTGCGGCCTCCAAACGGGTAGCACCGCTACGGACAATAGCTGCGGGGCTGACAGTTATTATTGCTCTGCTTGCCTGCGATTCCCAACCACCGCCCCCCATCCCCGCTGGCTACGGCATTGCCAGCCAAGACCAAAATCTTCTTAGCCGACCTCGCCCCGGACTTAGCCCGGAGCAGCGTTTAGAATGGAGCGTGGGCCGAAGCTTTGCCATCCAACCTTGGGTAACAGCGCCCACCACTACCACCGCAAGAGATGGCCTGGGTCCGCTGTATAACGCCAACAGTTGCGCCGCCTGCCACCGCCACAATTTAGGTGGCCAATTACCAGAACACGGCCCCGGCTTAATTTTGCGTTTAAATTCCCCCGGCCCACAACAGAATAAGAATGTTGCTGCACATAGCAAACTGGGCATTCAACTTCAGGACCGGGCACTGCCCGGAATAAAACCCGAGGGCCGTATTAACTGGCGGGAACAGCGCCATCAGGCTGCCGAACACACTCTGCTATACCGGCAATATGGCATTACCGCACCCAGCAACAAGCATTCTGTCTCAGCACGGCTGGCTCCCGCACTGATTGGTCAGGGTTTAATAGATAGTGTCTCTGATGACGTTCTTATTGCCCTAGCCGACCCAGAAGATAATAACGGCGATGGTATTTCCGGGCGCGTGAATAAAGTTTGGGACCCCCAGCAAAACCGTTATCGTCCCGGAAAATTTGGCTGGAAGGCCGGGCAAGCCAGTTTAAAACAACAGCTCGCACTGGCCTTTTCTCAAGACCTGGGGATTCGCTCATCGCTGTTCCCCCATGCGATTTGCCCGGCAAACAGCAACTGCCTGAAAACCGATTCTGAACCACTGGAAATCAACGATAAATTACTTGAGGCAGTGTCTTTTTATATTGCCAATCTCGCGGTGCCTGCCCCGACACAAATATCTAAAAGTCTGCCTGCCCCTGCAAACCAAGCCAGCCAGACGCTCACTTCCCGTCAATCCCAAGCCCTGACCAGCGAACAAATTACAGCCCTGCCAGGCTACCGCGTGTTTACCACACTGGGCTGCAACAGCTGCCATCGGCAGTTCATGCAAGGCCGCAATGCCAACGGCGACACCGTTAATTTTCAAATCTTCAGCGACCTATTGCTCCACGACATGGGTGAGCCACTGGCCGACGCTGTGGAAGAGTTTTCAGCATCTGGCAAAGAATGGCGCACCGCCCCGCTCTGGGGGCTTGG
Organism: Spongiibacter sp. IMCC21906; assembly: GCF_001010805.1. NCBI lineage: Bacteria > Pseudomonadati > Pseudomonadota > Gammaproteobacteria > Cellvibrionales > Spongiibacteraceae > Spongiibacter > Spongiibacter sp. IMCC21906. The sequence continues at coordinate 2,628,253 of NZ_CP011477.1, forward strand.
CCTTAAGACCAACAAGGCAGACAATAGCCGCCTGCTACACGATGGCCGGGCAAAAAACATTCATCAGGCTATTTTATGGCATGGCGGCGAAGCCCAGCAAAGCCAAGATAGCTACCGGGCAATCAGCGCATTTCAACAACAGCAATTACTGCAATTTTTACAGGCCCTGTAATGACACTACTTAAACCTTCACTCTTCCTTGCCACTGTACTTTCAGGCCTCACTTTACTCAGCGCCTGTAGTCCTGCGCCAGAAAACAAATTGCTCGCCGAAACCACCAGGCTAAGTATTGTGCCCGGCTACCGCGATTTTGCCGACGCCAGCCACCAACTCCGGGAAGCCAGCGAGCATTTTTGCGCGCAAACCACCGAACAAAATGCGGCCTACCAAACCCTGCGCACAACATGGCAAAACACCGCCACCACGTGGGCCGCCATTCAGCCTTTGCAATTTGGGCCGTTATTAGTAGACAACCAAGCGTGGAAAATTCAATTTTGGCCAGACCGCAAAAACCTGGTTGCCAGAAAAGTGGAAGCGTTGCTTAAAGGCGATGAGCCCCTGGATGTAGCACGCATCGAAAAAGCCAGCGTCGTGGCTCAAGGCCTGTCGGCCCTGGAGTATTTATTATTTGACGAAAAAGCCGGGCAAATAGACCGCTACAAAACTAGCGACGGCCAGCGTCGCTGCGAGCTTCTTATCGCAACCAGCGCCCATTTGGAGGGCGTCGCCGTGCATTTACACACGGCATGGCAAACCGATGGCGGAAACTATGCCGATACCTTTAGTCAACCCGGCAAAAACAACCGCGACTTTCCCGAAAGCAATGTCGCGATTGGCACCTTGCTAGACAGCATCGTTTACGGCCTGGAGCTGGTAAAAAGAGACAAGCTAGAACGACCACTGGGCCTAGCCAACAACAAGCCGCAAATTTACCTGCTGGAATGGTGGCGCAGTCGTTATTCGCTTGAAGCCATTACCGCCAATCTTGCCGCCTTACAGCGGCTTTACAAAGCCGACAGCGGGTACGGTCTGGACGACTACCTTACCCAGGCCAAAGGCGAGAAAGCACTCGCTGATAAAATCGAGAGGAAATTCGTCGAGGCCCTGAAACTGGCGTCAGAAATTAAAGGGGATTTGTTTACCAGCGCAAATAATGATGACACCTTGAAAAAAGCGGCGGCCTTGAGTAAAGCGGTCACTGAGCTGGAAATGTTAACTAAAAACGAGTTGCCCGCCGCCCTTGGCGTGACCTTAAGCTTTAATTCCAGTGACGGCGATTAACGCAATGTATCGAGTCACCACTCCAACCCACACAGCAATGTTGTTTTTACTATGAACCGCAGACAGTTTTTACTCGCCAGCGGCCTGTTCATTACGCTACCGAAAACACTGCTGGCAGAGACGGGCGATTATTCACCGGTGATGAGTGCGAGTCGTTTAGAGAAAGGGAAATTTCGAATAGGCCAATGGCAAAAAGATGGCTGGGCCACCGCGGTTGACATCCCCCATCGTGGCCACGACAGCTGTGCTCATAGCAAAAACCAAGAGTTATTGTTTTTCTCTCGACGTCCAGATAGAGAAATTTTTATCCTGGACGCCCGCAACGGACAGCCAAAACAACAGGTGATGGCTCAAGACGGCTACCACTACTACGGTCACGGCTGCCTCGATGCCCAGGAGCGCTTTTTATACACCACCGAAAATCATGTTGCCGGTGACGGCCAAGGGGCTATTGGTGTTTACGACAGCCAAGATAACTACCGGTTTGTAAAACACCTTTCCTGCGCCGGAATCGGACCTCATCAGCTGGCGATGATGCCAGACAACAAAACCTTGGTAGTGGCCGTAGGCGGGATAAAAACCTTGCCTCAACACGGACGCGACACCCTGAATTTTGACAGCATGGCTCCCGCACTGAATTACATCGATATCGATTCCGGCGAATTACTAGAGAGCCAAGCCTCGCCCCATCAACACCTAAGCCTGCGTCATCTCGATGTCGGCTCCCAGGGTCTGGTCGTCGTTGGTGGCCAATATCAAGGAAGCTTACCCGCACCATTACCCTTGGTATATCAACATCAGCGCGGTAAACCTCTACAAGCAATGGATACTGGCGATGTGCCATTACGATTAAATAAAAGCTATGTAGCCAGTATCAGCATCGACAGCCTGCAGCACTATGCCGTCAGCACCTGCCCCCGGGACAATACCGTCTGTTTGTGGAATCTTGCTAATGGACAACTGCAACAGAGCTTTCGTCTACTCGACTGCGCGGGTGCCGTGTACGATGCGCGCTATCAACAGTTTATTCTCAGCAACGGCAGAGGCCAGTTAATGGCTTTGTCGCCGGGTAGCCCTGCACTGCGGCCATTGGCTTACGCCAGTGGTATTCACTGGGATAATCACTTACGACTTGCACAACCCTCATAGGACATAATATGCAACGCCGCACGCTTATGAAATCTGCCCTGCTTGCTGGTGTTAGTGCGAGCTTGCCGCGCTTCAGTCTGGCAATGGCCTCGGCCGATAAAGTCAGCAAAAATTCCTACCACTATATTTTGACCGCCGAAGCGGCCCAGTCTGAAATTGTACCAGGCACCACATCTGATATTTTAGGCTTTGATGGCGCATTTCCGGCGCCGATAATTCGCGCCAAACAGGGCGAACCGCTACGGGTTGAATTTCACAACAAACTAGACAAGGCCACCACCATCCACTGGCACGGCATTCGTCTGCCTAATGAAATGGATGGGGTGCCGTGGTTGACACAAAAGCCCATCCAGCCCGGTGAGCGCTTTGTTTACGAATTTACGCCGCCCGATGCTGGCACCTTCTGGTATCACCCCCATATGCACAGCATAGAGCAACTGAGCATGGGACTGGTTGGCGCGCTGATTATTGAAGAGCGAGAACCCCAAGGCTATCACGACGTTATTTTAGGAATGAAAGATTGGCGCCTAAAACAAGACGGGAGTTACTTGCCACTGTCTCTCCCGCGAGAAGCGTTTCGCGCTGGCACCCTGGGCACCGTGGCCACCATTAATGGTCTGCAAAAACCGGTAATAGAAGTTCCCGCCGGTAAACTGCTGCGATTGCGATTTTTAAATATGGACAACACCCGAGTTTTTAATTTGAGCTTAGGTAAAACCCAGTCGGACATTTTGGCGATTGATGGCAGCCCGCTAGCCAAAACAGAACCATTACATGTCGCCCCTACCGGCGCCGGTATGCGTTTAGATGTCGCACTGCAAGCACCACAAAAAGTAGGGGAAGAAATTCCTGTTTACGATATGAAAGGTCGCTTTGGCAGTGAAATTGCCAGACTGAAAACCGTTGCAAGCTCCAGCAGCTCTAAAAAACCCGCACCAATAAAAGCACTGCCCGCCAATCCCATTCCCAAGGCAGATTTGGCGACGGCAGAACAGCTGAATTTTGTTTTTGAGTGGCAAGGCGCGCTATCCCCCAGTAGTAAGCAGGGCAAAGTCGATCACAGTTTTTGGCTAATTAATCGCCGGGCGTGGGAAGGCGCAAGCCCCCAAGGGCTTCCCGCGCCCTTAGCCAAACTTGAGCAAGGTAAAAGCTATGTGGTGGACTTGCACAATGCCACGCCCCACCATCATCCCATCCACCTGCACGGATTAATTTTTACGGTGATGAAGTCGGACAAACGGGAAATTACCCCCTATGAAACCGACACTATTTTGATGGAAAAAAACGAGCGTGCCCAGATCGCCTTTGTTGCCGATAACCCCGGCAAATGGATGTTTCATTGCCATGTCATCGAGCATATGAAAACGGGCTTAATGGGCTATATCGAAATCAGCTAGCCCTTTGCCAGGCTAGCTAGCGCTGGAATGATCTTTTAACGTCACGAGCTTGCTCGGGGCTGTAGTGTTTAGTTCGCCCTTTTTATTGCCCGTAGCTCTTGCTGCTTTTGCTGACGCGGGCTTTTGTTCTGCAGCCAAAGTCGGCTTTTTCAGCAGCGACAACAGCTCTTGATAGGCCTCTTCAAGACACTCGCGGTAAAACTCAGGATCGGGCATGGCCTCTCTGTTGGCCGATACCGTTACCGTAACCACATCTGCCGCGCTGTAAAAGAAATGAGATAAGCCCACACCGGAGCTTAATGCCCCCAAGCCGTAAAAACGTAGCAGGCTGGCCCCAGCGCAATAAAGCGGAAAACGGGGGCCAGAAACCTGAGAAACATAACTGCTAATGCCCATTGGCAGAAAACGCATAGCCCGCCGCTGTATATACGCATTTACAAGTGGCCGACTTAGCGCAGGGGAGAACACACCGCTGAGGTAACGGCTATTTGCCAGCGGAGAATATTCGGCAAACTCCGTAGCGCCATCAACACCGTCTTTAATTCGCATCAAACGCAGGGCGGGATCACTGATTTCAGAATAAATGGGCGTCAAGGCCAAACTCCGTTGGCCGCCCTCTGCTGCATTTCGACGATCACCCGCCCCACACATTAACGCCACCGCAAGACTTTCTTGGGGAAGTTCTTGATGATGTGACAAATAGCGCCGCAATGCCCCCGCAACCAACGCGATACAGACATGCTCAGTCTTCAAACCATACAGTACTTTGAGTTTTTTCAGCTCCGTCAAAGAAAACTCCGTTGCCGCCATACTTCGACAAGAGCCAACCAGGGTATTAAATCGGGTTTTTGGTGCCCCTAATGGGGGCATGGCCAGTACATTACGCCCCAAACCCAACGCGGTTTTACCCAGACCCTTCAGCACCGAATAGCTCCCCGAAAGCAACTTAAGCGCACTACCCGTCGAGTGCCCCGCTGCCGCATAAAGCAACTCCAAACCACTTGGCGCAGGAGTGATTTGCTCTGTTCTGGGACCCGGCGTAACAGCCTCCGGATCGGCTTCAAGGTCATGTAACACCGCCATAATTGAATTATGACCAGCCCCTTCAATCAGCGCGCTGTGCATCTTGGTATAAATGGCAAAGCCATTTTTGGGTACCCCCGGAATACCATCCACGCCTTCGATGATATACGTCACCCAAAGTGGTTTGCTCATATTTAAAGGCTGGGAATGCAGCTGGGAAATCAGAATGCAGAGTTGACGCCAATCACCAGGCTTGGGCAAGGCGATATGACGAACATGAAACTCAATATCAAAGTTGCTATCCAGGGTCCAATACGGGCGGTCTACACCCGCAGGCACCCGTAACAGAGAAGAGCGAAAAATATCGTGCTTCTCCAGCCGGCGTTCGAAGTTTGATAGCACCTTGTTGAACTGTAGCTTTTTATCCGGCGATGTAATGGGATCATATATCCCCAAGCCACCAACATGTTGTGGTGTATTGGGATGCTCAAGATTAATAAACGCACTGTCAAAAACGCCCAGCTGCTTCATGTTCTTTCCCTGCCTTTTTATCATTGGCTACAAATTCAGTAGGAAAAGACAGAATAGACCAGTTAATGCTGCGGAGACGTTCAGAGCATCACAAAAATTTGATCCAAGCCTTAAAGTCTTATTCCCAGAGTACAGGGAATAAATGAAGCAACTTACACGCCATTTTTAAATAGTATTACGAAGGCGCAGGGGCGGCAGTAAGCGGTATCTAATAAAAGCTTACCTCTCTGCCTGGCGCTTGCGTTGTCGTGCGGGGGGCTCGGCGCCCACATGTTGTTCATTGCGCTGACGGGCCAATTCCACTTGTTTTTGACGATCGCGAAAACGCTGGCGCTGACTGTCAGTGACACTGTGATAACAGGCAGGACAAGTGACACCCTCTTCAAAAAACGCACTGGCTTTATCCGCAGCATTAATAGGTTCACGGCAACCATGGCATAGATCATAGCTACCCGGCGCCAGGCCATGCCCTACAGAAACCCGGTTATCGAACACAAAACATTCGCCTTTCCACAGGCTTTGAGCTTCCTCAACGTCTTCCAGATATTTGAGAATACCGCCTTCAAGATGATAGACCTCGTCAAAGCCTTCCTGACGCATAAACGAAGAGGCCTTTTCGCAGCGAATGCCTCCCGTACAAAACATGGCCACTTTTTTATGCTTTTCAGGATCGTAATGCGCTCGCACGTACTCGGGAAACTCCCGAAAACTTTGGGTATCTGGATTGACCGCGCCTTGAAAACTGCCGATCTTCACTTCGTAGTCATTGCGGGTATCAATCAGCAACACCTCGGGATCAGAAATCAAGGCATTCCAATCCTGCGGTTTGACGTATTGGCCAACCACCGCATTGGGATCAATACCACCCACCCCCATCGTCACGATTTCTTTTTTTAGCTTTACCTTCATCCGGTAAAAAGGCTGACTGTCGTCAAAAGATTCTTTATGGCTCAAGTCGAGCAAACGAGGGTCTTGGCGTAAAAAATCTAATACCGTATCAATGCCCTGCCGGGAACCCGCAATAGTGCCGTTGATACCTTCTTTTGCCAGTAGCAAGGTGCCTTTCACACCGGCACTGACACACTGGTCCAGCAAGGGTTCTCGCAGTGCTTTGTAGTCGGGCAAGGCAACAAATTTATACAGCGCGGCCACCACAAAATCGTTCATTTTAGTGCTCAGCCTTATCGTGCTTGCTGCCACCGAGGCAATTTGGTGAATCGGGAACTTGGCCAAATTTTTCTTGCCACTCTTCCGGTGAGTATGTGTGCAACGCCAAGGCATGTACGGGGCCTTTCAACTCGTCGGCCAGAATTTGGTACATGCGCTGATGTCTTGCCACTTTCCGCATTCCCTCAAAAGCCTCGCTGACCACAGCCACCTTAAAGTGAGTTTCAGAATTGGCGGGAACACTGTGCATATGGCTTTCATTCACCACCTCTAAATGCTGGGGCTGAAGCTCAGACTCCAGTTTGCGCTGAATACTCTCTTGCACTGACATTGCTAACTACCACCTTAAAACACGTATTGAACAGATACAGGCCCACATTATACATCAAGCAAACACCAGCCTCAGCGTTTGCGGCGCCCATACAAGGCCGCCGCAAAAGCGCGATTACCCCACTCACAGAGTTCTGCTGGTTCATCAATAATGGTTTCGGGCGCCTGGTAATAACTCAAATTGATCATTTTATCACCTCTGGGGTAACTAAAAGGCGCTAAACCCTGGGCCTCAAAATCGGCTTTTGAAACCTCATCGACTTTTAAATACAAGCAGTCATCAAAGGTAATGGCAAACATCAAACCATCTAGAAAAAAACCATGACCACCAAACATCCGCCGAGCTTCAACAGGGCCAATCAGTTGAAACTGTTCCTGCAAGTAGTTAATAAAATCAGCCGTGGACGACATGGCTATCGACTCGGTCAGTCAGTGCAAACAGCTCGTCACCCAAGCTGGACAACCGGCGGTGCAATTCCGCCTCATCGGCAGCCAGTCCCCAGCGCATATAAGCCCGCCCCTGCCATTGATATACCCGCACCGACAGGCCGTGCTTATAACAAAGCTGTTGCAGCAATAGCCCCCGGTCCAGCGGTAACTCAAAACTATTAAACAAGGGCGTTGAGCTTGTGGACTCAACCCAGCCAGACAAAATATTGCCAAGCATATTGGCTTGTCGCGCTGAGGCTGCAGACAAGGTTTGTCGCATCTGATGTTGCCAAGCCCGATCGGCCAGCATGACAGCCCCGGCGCTTTGAGCCAGACTATTCACCGCCCACGGTCCCTGCATAGCATCGAGCTTGGCCAACCACTGAGGGTCGCCAAGGGCAAACCCCAAGCGCAGCCCAGGCAAGCCAAAAAACTTGCCGGTAGAACGCAATAACATAACCTTGGGCTTGCTGAGTAAACCGGTACACAGGCTTTCAATTTGCACATCCGCATACGCCTGATCTACCAACATAAACCCGTTTTCAGGTAGTAGCTGCTGCCATTGTGAAAGCTGGGCTTCTGTATACATTTGGCCAGTGGGGTTATTCGGGCTCACCAAGACCAAGTATTCAATCCCCTGTTGCCGGATTAACTCAGCCACCTTTTCAGGCTGGTCATGGGGAAAGAAAACACACTCATGTCCGGCCTGCTGCCAACGAAAAGCATGTTCTTCGTAAGCTGGCCCAGCTAGCAATACCCGCCCGACAGCCAACATTTGTGGAATCAGCTGAATGACGGCCTGGCTACCAGAGGTTGGCAGTAACTGTTGGGGATAGACGTCATAATACTTTGCGGCAGCCTGCTGCAGCTCCGATGAGTGATACGGCAATTTAGCGAGGCCAGCCAGGCAAGAACAAGGCACCGGCCATGGCCACGGGTTAATCCCCGTTGCCAAATCCAGCATCTCCGTATAATACTCAGCATCGGGTAACTGTAGCGGGTTGCCACCGTGATTTGGCGCCGGGATATCAATCGTCATTGCAGTTCATCACAAAGCTACTAACACCCCTAAAATTAATACTGCTGTCAGCCACAGAAAAAATACTTTGTTGGCCAAGTTCAGCGTTCGATTTACATCCACCGCACTGGGAGCCTCACCCTGCCCCAGTTGCGGCCGGGATTGCAGCTGGCCATGGTAGCGCGCACTGCCGCCCAGGGTCACCCCCAGCGCCGCCGCGCCACTGGCCATCACCGAACCGGCATTGATGCTTTTCCACCGCCAACCTTGGCCCCACCAACAGCGAAACGCAGCAGGTGAGCAAGACAGCAGCGAAAAACTCAACGCCGTAAGTTGGGCGGGAAAGAAGTTTAATACATCGTCACACCGAGCCGCGAAACTGCCAAAATGGGAATAGCGCGAACTGCGATAGCCCCACATGGCATCTAAGGTGTTGGCCAACCGGTGTAGCACCACCGCTGCTGGGCCCGCCACCGCATACCAGAACAACGATGCAAAGAAGGCATCACTGCTATTTTCAAGGCCGGATTCCATCGCACTGCTAAGCACTTCAGCGTCGCTTAAGTTGTCGGTATCTCTGCTGACAATCCATGACAAACACTGCCGGGCCAGTACCAAGTCGCCCTTTGCCAGCGCGCTCGCAATCGGTTGGATATGCTCACTCAAGCTACGCCACCCCATCGCCAAATATAAAATCAGTGCGTCAAAGCAAAAACCAAATAGCCAATGCAGGCGCTCCAATAGCGCTGACATTGCCAATACCAACAATACCGGTGGCAATACCACTAGACACCAAGCCAGTGCACCACGAAGACGCTCAAAGAACCGGGTTTGCTGTCGATTACAGCGTTTCTCCAGAGCACTGGCGGCATTACCAAAGCCCACCAATGGATGCCATTTTTTAGGCTCAGCTAAAAAATGGTCTAGCAGGTAGGCCAATAGCCACACAGCAACAATGACGTAATAGGGATTTTGCAGAGGCATAACATTCCGTAAGACCGATTATTCAAAACCAGTGGCGATGCAAAGACCAAGCGGAATTAACGAAGAAACCGGGTACGCAGTGAAAGCCCTCTCCAGAGAGAAAGCCTTAACACCAAAACCGCAGCACCAACATATTCGAGGAGTTTTTTCGACTACATCTCAAGTGAAGGGCTAAGCCCCTCACCTACACCGCTAACTTGTAAAACGCGGCGGCATTATCCCATAAAACCCGCTTGGCATTACTGTCGCCGAGGGCATTACCGATAATTTCGATATCAACGGAATGAAAAGGACGGGGGGAACGGGTTGAAGGCAGATCAGTACCAAACATAAGCGCATCGGGGTTGATGTCATACAAGCGCTTGATCGCCTGACTCACGGCAAAATCAACCCGACCAAAACCGGTTGCCTTTACCCGAATACCGCTTTCTGCCAAGCGGTACAACATAGGTAAACCTTCTTTCGATAAACCCAGATGATCGATACTGACGGCCGGCAAAGTCCGTAGCATAGACTCTATTTCGGCCAAGCTCTTGCTGTCGGCATAGATCTCAATATGCCAGCCCAGCAAATCAAAAATTCGCCAGGCAAAATCGGCCATATAATCTACACAATCAAAACCACCCCGGCGCAGATTAAAACGCACGGCACGTACGCCACCGTCAGAGAGTTGAAACAGTTCTTTATCGCTAATAGTAGGTTTCACTTGGGTAACGCCGACAAAGCCCGGCCCCAGGTCGCGAAGCGCAGTAAGCAAATATTGCTGATCGTAGCTCTGGAACGAACCTGCTACCACGGCCCCACCAGCAATGCCTAAATCAGCCGTGCGGCCCACGTAATCATCGACGGTGAAAGGATCTGGCAAATAGCCGTTATTGGATTCGACTGGAAAATCCTGATCGACAATATGCAAATGTGCATCAAAAATCATGTGTTTCATGTTGAACCACCTCCCGGTTATTTTGGGTGGTGGGTTGACCGAGGCATACTACCGCCAAACAAAAATGGCGAAATCGAGGGCAACCCTACGTTTTTATTGTTTTCTTGCTGAAACCTGAACAACCAAAATCGCAGATTTACCAAAGGAATGCAAACCCTAATTCACGATTAACTTTCGCTCGTATCTTCATCACTATGTCGTAGTGAGGCATTTTTGGCTTCTATCCACTGTGACATATACTGATGACTGCGTAACGATTGTTGGCGAATCATCATGCCATTAAAAAATTGCCGGCGATGAGCCTCAGGGGCAATCAGTAACTCATTGATAATATTGAAAAAATTATTTTCAAAACCCGATTTGTTAAAATTACTGTCTAACAGTGGTAAACATTGCTGAGCAGCAGCATGCCACTGCTTTTCGTTGGTATATAAATCAGCGGCAGTGGCAACAAAATCACTTGCCGTATTCGCCACGCCACCCGGCCACTGCGCCGTTGACGCCATGCCTTCAATGCCGATATTGCTTGTAACCGACGGCGTGCCGCACTCCATAGCCTCCAGTAACTTGCCCTTTTGACCCGCACCAAAACGCAAAGGTGCCAACACCAATCTTGCCTGACTTACTATTACACACGCATTTTCAGCCCAGCCTTTTAGTAAAAATCCTTCTTTTTCACTGTGCAATTGCTGAGCTTTAGGCGGCTGATAAGCCCCATAAACGTGGCATTGCACGTTCTTTCCCAGCCTGCGCCGCAACTCTGGCCAAATATCGCGCCGCAAATATTGCACGGCATCCCAATTAGGCGCATGTCTAAAATTACCCACCACCACACAGTGTTGACGCTGACTGAACTCGGGCTGTTTCTGTCGAGCAAAAGCCAAATTGGCAAAAAGAGGTAAATGAAATAGCAATCTGGGATCAACCCCAAATTGCTCGACAAGAAGATCAACCTCAAAGGGCGAGATCATCAAACTGAGATCACATCGCCAAATCGAGGCGATTTCTCGAAAGGCTAAATCACTAAATAAATCAGCAGACAGCATTTCACGCCCTGCCTTCAGGGCTTTATGACGGGCATCCCGCAAGCAATGCAAATCTTCGGTATCCAAAATGCGCAATGCCTTTGGGCAGGCTCGTTCCACCCGCCAGCCAAACTGCTCCTCACACACAAAGCGATCAAACACCACTATGTCAGGGTTGAGCCGCTGAACCTGTTCGTCAAAGCTGCTGCAATTCAGTTGAATACTAAAGGTGGCGACACCCAGACTAGAGAGGTCTGCCGGGTTTTGGCCAAACTCGGCGGCACAAGCAAAGCTCACCGCAGCTCCCTGTGCTTGAAACAAGCTAATTACATCAAGGATACGACGACCAGCCGCAGAGGAGCGGGGCTCCGGCCAGACATAGCCAATAAACAAAACCTTGTTCGCCACCGCTTACACTGCCTTATAAAAAACAACGATTATCCCTGCTGGACGCAGTCAGTCAAAATTATTATCGAGAATCAACGGTGTAGAAAAATTGTTCGTCGATCAGCAAGCGCGCAATTGCTGCCCGCACAGTCAATTAGGCCCGTCACTATATCATCCGAAAAGTTTTGAATTTCGATCATTAAGCTGTGAATTTAAGGTCCAATAATCGTAAATAATGCCCAGCAAAAATACGCCACCAGTCAGCAGATAAATAATGCCAGTCAGCCACTTGCCCATATAAAACCGATGTAAACCGAAAACGCCCAAAAACGTCAGTAACACCCATGCGGCAGTATAACTACAATTGCCCGGTGTCCAGCGTTTGTCTGCCTGAGCATCCATTCCTGGAATTAAAAACAGGTCTATAATCCAGCCAATTAAAAACAGGCCTAGGGTGAAAAAATAGATTGTGCCTGAAATTGGCTTGCCAAAATAAAATCGGTGGGCGCCCATAAAACCGAATATCCAAAGTAGATAGCCCACTGCCATGCTATGTGTGTTTCCCATTACGGTCGCCTCGGTATAAGTTCAAAAATAATAGAAGCAGGTTTGGCGGATGCTTTAGCACGGGGTTCTTTGACAGAGATCACCCATAAGCCACATGCAGAAAACAAAGTAAACCAATCACTTAAACTGCGAAAATACCAAGGATGGGCTTCTTTAAATTCATCCCCAAAACCGGCCCAGCTGCCATCACGCCACCCCGCTTCGTAATTTTCGCCATAATCAATAAATGCTGGATGCAAGGTCTGAACCAAGCAACATCCGCCAGGCTTAATTAAGCTAGCCGCTGCAGATAACACGGTTTGGCTGTCCTCTTCTCCTAGTAACGAGAAGTTAAACACCAACATATCCACTAAGCTGGGCCAATCACCATTAGCAAACGCCTGATAACTGAGGGTGCTAAACTCACCACCACCCAATTCCGCTGCTTTTTCAATCAGTGTTGCTACGCCATCGATACCATAGCGTTCAGCCACATGCCCCTGTAAAGCCCTTAATAACCAACCTTCGCCGCAACCTACATCAAGTATGCTATCAGGCTTTCTGGCTAATATTGCATTGACGATGGCATCGTTAGTCACCTCTACTCGACTCGCAATACGCTGCTGCCGAATCGCATTGCTCCATGCCTCGGCATTTTGCTGCCACACCGGCAATATTAATGAATCACTCATATCTCATCCGCCGAGAAAATGTTGAAGCTGTTTAACGGGTATTTGCCATTATCTGCGTAACAACCGATGATTCGCTGTAAACCAATAGGGAGAGTTACACAAACACGCTATGCCACGTATTGTCTTTGAAGAAAACCGTTTACATTGTGAACCAGGAGAAAATCTGCTGGACTGTTTGTTACGGCATGGCCACAGCATTCCCTACGGCTGTAGAGCAGGCGCGTGTCAATCTTGTCTTGTGCAATTAGAACAAGGACAGCCGCCCAGCCAAGCTCAAGCAAGTCTAACACCTAGCCAACGGCAAGATGGCCTACTACTCAGTTGCCAATGCCAGCCCGACACAGCGTTAACCATAAGCCGATATTCGCTAAAAAACAAAATCATCACCAGCTCAGTGTTAGAAAAAACACAATTAAGCGAGACCGTTTTACGCTTGCGACTGCGACCCCAAGGCCCTTGGCGAGCCGGGCAATACATCAATTTGTGGCTGAATGAAAAATCACAAAGCCGATGTTACTCCATCGCCAGCGTCGCCAGTGAAGACCCCTTTCTGGAACTACACATTGGCTTACACCCCCATGGCTATCTCAGCCCAACACTATTTTATGACTGTATGGTTGGCGACAACATCGCTTGGCAAGGACCAATAGGAGAGTTTGTCTATCGAGACGATTTGCCCCAGGACAACATATTACTGCTAGCAGAGGGTACCGGGCTCGCACCGCTGTTGGGAATTTGCAGAGAAGCACTACTTACAAACCCAAGCACAAATATTGAACTTTTGTGTACCGACAGCAAACCCTCAGAATATTATGGCACTGACTTATTAATGCAGCTTAAAAAGCAATATCCACAACTAGCGTTCGGGGTGATTGAGAAGACAAAAAATGCCGAACCATACCGGGCCACAACCACCAGCCTTAAAGCGCGATTTTCGTCACTACGTGATTACAGTGTGTATATTTGTGGCGGACCAAAATATGTGGAAACCCTACAGCGCCAATGCTTTATGGCCGGAGCAACGAGAAGTAATATTCTGATCGAGAAATTTTTAGACTTCAGCTCGGCATAAAATATTGTTCAATGTTTAAATTTTTATATAACCAACGTACTCTTTCATGAATTTGGCTTTTCCTCGTTGTAGAAAAATCTCGTAATCCCAATCTTTATCACTCAAGACACTTCTATAACGTGGCCGAATAACATAGGCCTCTGCTGCACGTAAACCTTGATCGGTACTCACTTCCACCGGAAAACGACGGTACCAACTTCCTTCAAAGGCATCCAAACGCCGCAGCGCTTCGACAGAAACATCCTCGTAAATCAAGCCTTCAACGCTTGCCCCATCTTCCTTAACTATACCTGGATACTCTTGCCCATGAACAAGATAGCGGCGATACCCTTTTAAGGTGGCTGCACAAGCCAAAAGAGGTTCCCCTGCGACCCAAGTCATAATGTCAGCGCACATCAAGCTACCATATGTAAATATCATCGCCATCGATATTCACCTCCTCTGAGCAAGCTATGTCGGCTAATAACACCCTATTATTTTCCAACAAGATACCCATCGTCTGACAAAGTTTACCGGTTCGTAGATCACGATAGGGAGTGGATATAGAGTGGCGACGATGCTCCTGCTCGCCCACGGCTAGAATTTGATGAAAGTACGGCCGCATGGCCCAATTCATTCCCAGGTTTTCAAAAGTGGCACTCCAGTACCCGTCCTCAACACGACAACTTTCATAGTTAGGTGAAATTTGCTCGCCGCTGCGATGGCAGAAATAAACACGCAAAAAGCCTACCGGAGCCTCTGGTAATGCCATGACATCCACGGGGTCAGCTAATAATTGAGGCTCAATTTTCTGAAAAAACTCGGTGATATCCTGATGGAAACGAAGCTGTAATTTTTGCTGACTAATTTTCAGGGAAAGGTATTTTTCCAGCAATTCATCCAACATTACTTTGGGGTGCTCAGGAGGAACCAGCTCCGCGGCGGGAGGGTAAAAGAAATAACCTTGAACATAACGTGCGCCACAATCCAACGCGAAATAAAACTCTTCCCTGGTTTCCACACCTTCACACAGCAACAAACTACCCGTTCGTCTGGCCAACGCCCCCAAACTTCTCACTACATCCTTAGAAATACCGCTCATCATTCCACGTTTAAAAAATGCCATATCCATTTTAATAATGTCTGGTTCAAGGGCCACCAAACGATCAACATGGGAATGCCCTGCACCAAAATCATCAATCGCTATTTTCATTCCAGCCTGACGATAACGCTTTAATAGCATTTGCATTTTTAGCGTTTCACCAACCCCTTCGACAAACTCAATCAAAACCCGCTCGGGCGCCAAGCCACAGTGACGTGCCATTTCAATACTGGGAACCACTTGATCATCAGGAACGTGGTTCATCCATTCAGGTGAGATATTCAGTGAAAGAAATGTGTTGCCCGGATTTTTCGCCAAGTGGCGCATTGCACGCTCACGAACAGTGCGGTCTATTTGTAGCAATAAGCTTCGATCAAAGTTTGGGTCATTAAACAAAGGGCCGAGCGACTCCACCCTGGCTGACGTGTTCCGGGTTCTACCAAGCGCTTCGTAGCCAACAATCGCCTTTTTTCCCACATCGATAATGGGCTGAAAATACGGAAAATAGTTATCTAACATCTTATTTTTGTAGCCACATTAAATTTTCAAGCTGCAAAACCATTGATAAGCTATAAGACTAGCAGTGAATATAGGACTTGTCTGTAAGTGTTTATCTTGTCAATTTGTCAATGGTATCGCCAGCTCTGTAGCTTGACCTGCCGGGAATTATTACGGATGCTACTTAGCTTTGACCTACAGAAATAATCGAACGGAGAAATAGATCTATGGCTGATCAAGCATTATTCGATCTATACCTCAGTGGCAAGCTTCAAGAAGGCTATAGCTCAGAACAGGTCTTGGAACCATTATCACGATTATTTAAACAGCCGGAGGAAAAGCTTCGTCCACTTTTATCCGGTAGACCTTATTGTATAAAACGAGGGCTAAATTCAGCAGAGCTCGGCCGTTACCAACGGGCCTTAAGCAATATCGGCTTAATTACCGCTTACCGTGACAGCAACACCCCCATAGGGAATTCATCCCAAGCGGTAAGCTCAAGCCTGTCACTTTGCCCAAGTGGAAGCCTGGTGCTTAGCGAGGCAGAACGGCAACGGCTGCCCGGACCCGACATTGACGTTAGCGATATTGTCCTCGCGCCAACAGGGAGCAGACTTCAACAAAATAGCGATGAGATTCCTGTTGAGCCACCAACAACTGCACACTTAAGTCTCGATCAACCCGGAGCGACACTTGCGGAAGCCGGATTACCTCTAGTCGAGCTAAATATCGACGATATGATTGCAGGTATGAGTTTAGCCGAGCCCGGTAGCCTGTTATCTGAACCAAAAACCCCACCGGCCGCACCGCCAAATACAGATCACATTAAGCTGCAGGAATAAGTCCTTATTTTGGACCCCGTCCTGAAATGACTATTTAAGCCGTTTCTTTGTCGAGTGATGGCAAACGGACAATAACTCGTAAGCCCGGCTGATTATCTTCTAAAACAATGCTCCCGGCATGAAGCGTCGTCACCGCTTTCACCAAACTTAAACCCAGACCGTTGCCGGGATGCCGACTACGACTATCTTCTATTCGGTAAAATCGTTGAAACACTTTGTCTCTATCCCTTATTGGAATTCCTACACCAGAGTCAGCCACTTCAATACAGATATCTTCAACATCAAGCGATAAGGCAATATCCAATACGCCAAACTCCGGAGTGTATTTAATGGCGTTATCCATTAAATTGGCAAAAGCCTGAAAGAGTAAATTGCGATCACCCCGAACCGTTAATGCCGACGTCATATTAATATTAAGTTGTTGTTGTTTTTCTAGGGCCAGCGGTTCGTAAAGCTCGATCACATCCGAGATCAAGGTGCACAAATCAACGTCAGCAAAACCAGAACGGCGATTTCCCGATTCCACCTGCGCTATACGCAGCAAAGCATTAAACGTGCCCAGCAAGCCATCAGCTTCATCGATCAAGCTTTGCATTTTCTCCTTGGATTCATCGCCATCGCATTCATCTTGCAAGTCACTGAGACCTCCCCGTAGCCGGGTTAAAGGGGTACGCAAATCATGGGCAATATTATCTGAGACTTGGCGAACACCATTCATTAACACTTCGATTCTATCTAACATCTGATTGAGGTTTTTTGCCAAGCGACGATAATCTCCAGCGCTGTCTTTAATATTAAAGCGCTCACCAAAGTCACCCGACATAATTCGTCGCAAGCTGGTATTAATATGTTCAATTCTACGGAGGGCTAACGCTGACACCACAGCACTACCCAAGGTACCCAACACAATCGTCGCCAACATGCTGCGAGTAAGCGCACCGACAACCAATTTAGTACTGCTGATAACATCGGCATAATGCCTGGCCACTAATACATATTCACCACTAGGCAACTGTCGCGAGTGGGCAATAAACTCGGTGCCTACCGGCTTTAAAAAATCCATTAACGCCTCAGGCTTAAAACCAGACCAACCATCTCTGCCTTCTGCAATATTTGGCCAAGCATCAAGATTACCTGCAATTTTTTGCCGCTGAGCATCACTTACATAATAGAAAAACCGAATCAAGCTATCTGGGCCACTGTGGCTTTTGATAAGCGCATCGATGCCCTCTGCACCACTACGCTGATATTCAGCTGCAAGCGCGTTGACTTCATCTTTTAACGATTGCTGCACATCATCAAAAAAACCATAGGCGATAAAGGCGTATATCACCGCCAATACCAAAAACACCGACACCCCAAGCCATGCCACATAGCCGACAAAAAACCGGAAGGTAAAACTGCTGAAAATTTTACTCAGTATCATCTAAGGTATACCCAGCGCCTCTCACCGTATTCAGTAGCTGTTGATCAAAGCCCTTATCAATTTTTTGTCTTAAGCGACTAATATGCACATCTATGACATTGGTCTGGGGGTCAAAATGATAATCCCAAACATTTTCAAGCAGCATGGTTCGAGTCACAACCTGTCCTGCATTACGCATCAAATATTCTAATAACTTGTATTCTCTGGGTTGTAGGGTCAGGGGTTGTCCGCCACGGTTCACCTTGTGCGAAATAAGGTCCATCTCTAAATCGGCCACCCGCAAGCGGGTGACTTCCCCACTGGATTCCCGGCGGCGCATAATCACCTCAATACGCGCCTGCAGTTCAGCAAAGGCAAAGGGTTTGACCAGGTAATCATCTCCTCCCGCCTTTAAGCCTTTGACCCGGTCATCGACCTCACCCAAGGCACTGAGAATAAGTGCTGGCGTCATATTATTGGCCGCTCTCAGGGTTTGGATAATGGTAAGGCCATCAACGTTGGGCAGCATTCGGTCTACAATCAATGCATCGTAGTTTTCGGTAGTGGCCTTTATCAGCCCCGCTTTGCCATCGGCAGCGTGTTCTACCTCGTAACCACACTCTTTAAAGCCTTTAACAATGTACTGCGCCACACTGCTGTCGTCTTCAATAAGTAATACCCGCATGGAGTCTATCCTGTTTAGTTATTTCTATTATTGAAAGCAATCCGCTATCTCCCCTGCGGAAACTCACCATCGCCGCGGGTACATTTACTTATTTTGCTCTGTACCGTGTATCGCTAATCTTTAATCATTGTCAAGCCACTCTTTAGAGCGGAAATAAAATGCTAGCAACAAAGATAATAAATAGCGTAGCGATCATTGCAGCTCAATTCTGTAAACCCGTTTTGGCTCTCATCCTGACAGCAATTGGCGTACCTGGGTTAGCGGCCTCTATAAGCGAAGATGCAAATTATATTGGTCACACATTGCCACAAGAAAAATACCAAGGCTACCAACCTAGTATGACCGTGTTTGTTGAGCAAGACGCCAACGGCCAGTTTCATGCCATCAATACCGAACAAGCTCGATTTAATCGCGTTTGGATGAATCAAGACAGCGCAAGAACCGGCAACGATGCAATCAAAGCCTTATTCAAGATGGCCGTGAAACATCTCTACCGTAGCGTTTACCGGCAAGCTGGGGGCAGCAAATACTATGTTCCTGATGAAGAAGGCCGCATTCACTTAAGCGGACGCCAAAAAACGGAATTGGACTACCGCCTGCGAATGAGCAGCAGCAATGTTGAAGTCAGCATGAAATACAGTTTCTAGGCTACCACCTGCTCGCTCTCGGCTTCAAAAGGCCTTCAGCTCTGCTACAATTCGCCCATTATTTGCAAT
The DNA here is from genome assembly GCF_001010805.1 of Spongiibacter sp. IMCC21906. Taxonomy (NCBI): domain Bacteria; kingdom Pseudomonadati; phylum Pseudomonadota; class Gammaproteobacteria; order Cellvibrionales; family Spongiibacteraceae; genus Spongiibacter; species Spongiibacter sp. IMCC21906. Next base: position 2,647,451 of record NZ_CP011477.1, read on the forward strand.
TGAGTTTTCGCTTAGATGGCCGAGCCCACCTCCACCGCTACTTCAACACCAGCAACCGACCACCCAAATGCAGGGGTCATCAGACGACTTATGGCCATGGTATACGACGGGTTTCTGTTGTTTGCCGTACTGTTTATTGCCGGTGCCATTCCGACTTTAATTCTCAGCCCCGAACATATCAAAGACTCCCCGCAAACAGGTACCGTTGTTCACGAGCTAAGTAGTGGCGCTGGCGGCTGGCTCTATCAACTGTATCTACTGAGCATTATTGTTATGTTCAACAGCATTTTTTGGCGCAAGCAAGGCCAGACCTTGGGCATGCAAGCTTGGCGTTTAAAACTCGTTAGTTTAAATGGCGACAAACCCAGCTGGGGACAATGCATTATTCGCGTCTTTGCCAGTTTTTTGTCGCTACTGCCCTGCGGCTTGGGATATTTATGGTTAGTCGTCGATAAACAGCAACTCGCCTGGCATGATCGCTTGTCTAAAACCAAGGTATTACTGCTACCTAAACGCTAACGATGCTGTCTGTTTCAGGCTTAAGGTTGACTCGATACTTGCGCTGATGAGGCGTCAGCGACTTGATCGCTGTGCAATGTCACCGAAACCGTACGTCCGGCAATTAGCGCCACCTCTTTTGGCACCTCATCAATGGCAATGCGTACCGGGATGCGCTGGGCAAGACGAATCCAGCTAAACGTCGGATTCACATTGGCCAACAGGGTATCGGCTGACGTGCTGCGCTCTCGGTCTTCAATTCCAACCGACCAGCCCTGCACGTGTCCTTGGAGCTTTTTGCTTTCTCCCATCACCCGAATCTCGGCCAACGCGCCAACGCGAATATTGGCGAGCTTCGTCTCTTCAAAATACCCCGTCACATAAAATGAATCCGAATCGACCAAGGTCATCATTGCCTCGCCTTCAGACGCATAGGCACCCGGGCGCAGGGACAAATTGGTGACAATGCCATTAACGGGTGCCGTTACCGTTGCCAGACCCAGATTAATATTCGCTAAATCAAGCTCAGTTTGGGCCTGGTGATAATTTGCCCTCGCTGACTCCAAGTCAGATATGTGCTCATCTTTCTGTTGCTGACTGGCAACGGTATCAAGGCGTTGATAGCGCTTATTTTCCCGATCAGCCTCATTTAAATCGGCCTTGGCTACCTCAAGGCGGGCACGGGCTCTTTCCACCGCGTTTTCTAAGCGCTTGTGGGCAATGGTATATAACAAATCACCCTTTTTAACTTCCTGATTATCCGTCACATAAACTGTTTCAATACGCCCGGACAAATCCCCTGCAATAGGAACCACATCCGCGCGAATTTTGCCGTCGCGGGTTTGCGGTGCGTAGGTGTAGTAATTAAACAGTTTCCACAACATAGTCGCCGCCACCGCAACCACACAGAAGGTTACCGTCACTTTGAGTACTTTTGTAAAGCCGTTGTAAGTAGACATAATAAAAACGCTTTCTCTATCTCTAAACCGACGTAAGAAAAAACAAGACGCCAGTCATGATTAAAAAAATCGACGTGTCAAAAATCGGCCGATGCCAGATAAACCGATAAGCATTGCTCGCCTCTAATAGACACGAAAGCACAATCCGCCCCGCAAAACCCAGTAACATGCACAGAAGAAATGGCGGTAAAAATACCCCGCCTATATCCAGCTCAGCCATTACTCCTCCACGCCTAGTGGCACTTGATGGAACATCGCCAATCGCAACCCAGATAGCGCCCGTACCACTCGGTCTGAATGGCCGCTATTTACCCGCAAGCTCATTGCCAATGCCGCGTCGATATCTGCCAAGAGGCTTGCAGGCGGATTGAGCACGTTCAGCTCTCGACCAAAGTGACTAAGCAGCGCCTCGATCCTCAAACGTGACTCACCCTCACACTGGTTAATATGTATGCGTAGCGTCGCAACGTTAGCCCCCACTCTTAACACGGACAGCACGCTGACATTCGATTTCTGCCAGGCACTTGTTAAGCGCGCAGCTGTCATGGCGACTCGGTCCAAGGAATGATTAATATAGATATCTCTAGCCCGGGGGCTTGCGCGACGGCTTAAGCCTACAATGTCTTTCATTTCTCGTTTGAGTGTACGCTGCAATGCTTTTTCAGCCCCCCAAGGCCGAAACAAGCTGGCACATAAAAATGCCGCGTAAATTCCCATCAAACTCGCTACTGCCGCTTCCAAATAAACATTAAAAGCAAAGGGCGAATAATGTCCCTGTAAATTGATATTGCTCAAGCCCAGCGCCATCACCAATGTGGCTAAAGGATTAGTCGCAGCCCAAGCGCCAATCGGTAACATAAACACAGCCATCACCATTACAAAGCTGACAAAGTCTTCCGCCATCGGCAATAAGCCATAACAAAGTAATGCACTTAAGAATAGCGCCAAACAGGCAAAGCGCCCAAAGGTGGCAATGGCAACCCCTGGCTCATCCACACCGCCAAAGAAAGCAATGGCCACAGTACCTAAAATCGCCATATTGGCGCCCTGATTCCAGCCCGTAAAATACCAAACCACACAGATAATACTGTAAGTGCACAATACCCCTGCAGCCATACGCATGGCGTGATCAATATCGATAGGTAGTGGGAATGGCCTCGCTCGATTAAGCTCTTCGTTGAGTTGCCTATCAAGCTTGTCACCCCGCTTGAGTGACTGGTCTATCACATTGACACCGTGCCAATAATCCAGCATTTCCTCCAACATATCGGCGAGGGTTTCAAAGATCATTTTCTGCCAAAGACTATTAGCTTGGCTTTCGGCCAATCCATGCAAGCGCGACCCATAGTCCGCCGCTGCAGCTTGTCCATGATGCAAGCCATGTCGCGCTTCTTCTAAAAAGGGTTCAAGCAAAGCGCGGCCATGTTCATCTAAACTCGCTACTCGACTACTGATGCCAGACAATAAGGGCACCATCGCCAACAGTCGCCGCTGAATGGCCACGGCCTTTTTAAGATCTCGTTTATCGAGCATGGGGTCATAACGAAGTTGCGCGTTGAGCTGGGATAAAGCAGCGATATCCGCCAAGGTTTTTATCCGCTCATGCTCTACCGCGCCCTGCTGAAGTTCGCCATCCAGCACGGCCTCAGCCCAATGCCGCATATCCGGCAACCACCGCGCCAAACTCGCCTGCAGCTGTTTGGCATGAGACATGGGGAATAAACCATCAATCAAGGTCGTGGCCAAAATACCAAGGCCAACTTCAGTCAACCGCGATATGACGACAGAAAACATGGATTCTGGGTGATCCACCCCCGCCACCGCAACCAACATAAGGGTGAGGGAAAAGAGCTGAAAGCCGTAGGCTCTAGGCGTTCTATCCAGTGCTGCCAAGGCAAAACTAAGCGTGGCAAACAAACCGGCAAAAATAATAAGCAGCAGCGGAGTGCTACCAAACAACGCAGCAATTAGCAGGCTGACCAGACCAGCACATAATGTTCCCGCAAAGCGAAATACAGCCTTTGAGCGAATGGCGCCAGAAAACGGGTTCATCAGCACGCAGCAGGTGACCAATGCCCAATAGGGTTGCTCCAAACCCAATGAAGCTGCGGTGGCAAATGCCGACATACCAGCGACAAAAAGTTTTAGTGAAAAAATCCAATCCTTTAAGGCAAACATGGGCGATTAGCGTTGCGCTGGTTTTTTCTGTAGAAACTGAACCGTTCTTTTCTCAAAAAGCCGCATCAAGCGCGTTGCCGACTCAATCTCTTCCACCGACAGGTCTCCCAGTATTTCTGCCCTCAACTCCGCAATGGCGACCTCCATATTAGCAGCCAATGTTTTGCCAGCGGGCAGCACAAAAATCATTTTGCTTCTGCGGTTATTAGGTATACTTCGGCGAGCCAGCAACCCCGCTTCCTCGGCCTGATCCAGAATACGCACCATAGCCCCCGGGTTAACCCCCACATCCTCGGCCAGTACAGATTGACGGATGCCTTCATCACCTCGCCTGGCCGCTAAAATCACCGCCGAAGCCATAGAGGTCGACAAGCCGGAATCCGCAAGCACTTGGCTAACCGCTTGTAACCAGATGCGTCGAACGGGCTGCAGGCTGTTAGTAAAATCAAAAAGAGACTGAGCATGATGTTTTTTCATTCCCTCACGCTAGCAGTAAATACACTATCATTAAATAAGCAACCATTGCTTTTGCAACACTATTTAATAAGCAAACCCCGTGACCGTAATCACAAGAAATCACTGCCGCAAGATAAAGTCAAAAAGTGCTTTTTATACCGCATCCAAAAGACACAATGGAAACTTCAATGAAAAGCGAGATAAGGGATCAGAAAAAACAAAATGAAAAGCCCAGTAAACTCCTTAGCCTAAATTCAGCAATCGTTTAGTAAACGTCCCGTAGATAGCGGCCTTGGTCGGCAAGACGATCCACCGCATCTTCGCCCATCACCTGACGAAGCGCATCATCAACACCCTCCCCCATGCCCAAACGACTGCCACACACCATCACCGTGGCGCCGTCGGCAAGCCACTCCTGCAAAACCGCAGCCGACTCAAGAAGCCGGTGCTGAACATAGCTCGGCCGCTCCGAACCACGTGAAAACACCAAGTCCAGCCGAGGCAAAAACCCATCGCGTTGCAGTTCAGCAATTTGCTGCTGGTATATTCTATCGGTGACAGGGCTGCGCTCGCCAAAGATCAACCAGTTGCGAGTAATGCCGTGCTGACGCCTAGCCTGTAAATGCCCCCATAAACCCGCAAGGCCAGAGCCACTGCCAATTAAAATGAGAGGCTTGGTGTTAGGCGGGCTATTAAATAAAGGATTAGGCCTTAACCTTAGCCACTGCTGTTGCCCGATACCCAAACCCTGGCTTAGCCAAGCAGAGGCTAGCCCGAGCTTGCCAGCTTCGTCACAACGCTGGCGCATCAGCAGCTCCAGAACGCCATCGGTTGGGATTGAGGCAATGGAATACTCACGTTTATTATGCAGCGGTAAAGTCTGGATCCATTGTCGCAGTTGCAGCGATGTCGAAAACAGCTCGCCACCCGCATCGAGGAGCTTACGATCTTGCAGCAACGCAACTAACTCAGGGTCGCTTAGGGGCTTGCCATCAACCGTATTGATCGTCGCCAGAAAAGCCCGACAAATATCGACACTATTCCGTGGCACCAGCTCAGCAATATCACCGGCCTGCCAATTCAGCTGCTCAGGATTCAGCGCCGAAAAACGCAAGCGAATCAGCGCCTCACTAGCACTTTTGGGGTTGAGTGTTTGCCTCTCAAGCAAGGTCCAAGGCTGAAATTTTTCTGTTAATGCTTGGCTCACCTCAAAGCGATCGGCATTATTCCCCGTGGCTTGCTGCAACCACATTTGCGCTGCTTTAAAATCAGGGTCTTGGCTAGAGTCCAGTTCAAGCCGCTCAAACAAGCTTCGGGCACCAAGCTTTTTTAAGCCGCTATCCAATCTGCGACCAAAGGCGCAGAAGTCAGGATAATGACTATCCCCCAGGGCCAGCACCGCGTATTCAAGGTGAGCCAAGTCGGTTGGTTTGATTTGTTTCAGTAGCTGTTTTTCAAAACGAACTCCGTTGTCCGGAGCCTCGCCATCACCATAGGTGCTAACCACAAATAAAGCTCTGCTGGCCCCGCTCAGCGTTTTATTATTAACGCGATTTAAGGGCAATAAACTGGCGTTGCTGTCTAAGCCCCCACAGGCAGCTTCGGCCAAGCGCAACGCATTTCCAGACTGACTGGCGTAAGCCACAATCACACCATTATCAACAAGCTCAGCTTGACCAAAAGTGGTTTTTGGATGATGCCGCAAGTAATGGCGATAACAGCACACGCACAGCACAATATAGCCTGCAACGGATAGCAGGCTATAAAGTAGTTTTTCCCATTCTTGCATGGCGGCAGAGTGCCTTATTTACTGTGGCAAAACCTCGAGGGTGGCAACATAACCACCTTGGCGCTTTTTAGCAGGCGCCTTGGCCTTAGCGTCTTCATACTCAGCTTCAAGCCAATACATGCCAGCTGCAGGCCACGTTAAGCTCACTACGCCGTCTTTATCCGCTGTCAGTTTGATCTCATCCTGGCTATTCCGGTAGCGCATTGCCCCAGGAACCACCATCACACTGGTACCCGCTGCGGGTTCACCATCGATCAAAAACCGAAACTTGGCCTGCTCACCGGCAAATAAATCATTGGGGTGAGTAATGGGCTGCATCTCTAAGCCTTCGTTACTCAGTGCCAAAGCTGTTTTGCTAGGCTGGCCAGAAGTCACAAAGGTTTCCATGCGCCGAGAGCTGTAGCTCACTTGCAGGTTTTTAGCATCTTTAGGCACTGATTTTTCAAAATCACCTGGCTTAACGGCCTGACCTCGTCCCGGCCAGCGGCCACGCTTGCCATCTTCGGTTTCCCAGCTGGCACGCAGACCACTGCTAGCGCTAAAAATTTTATAGGTCCCTTCTTGCTTCAGCTCAACATCAAAAGTGCTACGGTATTTACCGGTGTTGGCATTTTGCGCTTCAACGTTACCGCCATCGGGTCCCATCACTTGCAGTGAATTTAAACGCATGGGGGCATGATCCGCGTAAAACAAATCGTTGGACACTGCCGCATCAACGGTGACCCAAGGGGCATCGCCAGACAAAACCGTTGCCGCAGGCAAAAACCAGGCGCGATGCGCGCTGGCAACAGCAGGCACACACAAAGCGACTGCGATTAACACCGTTTTCAAATTTTTCATGACATCTCCTTTAGCAAGACCGGCATGGCCTGGCAGATCAATAAATAAGACTTAGCGAGCCAAGTGAAACTGGATTTTTCCCAGCTCTTTTTTACCTTCGGCGCTGAGGGTTTCATCGTTTGCCAGCGGCAAACTAAATGGGATTTTTAATAATTCTCGCCCACCCACTTCTCGGGCGGCCTCGACGTAAAGCTGGTAATTTCCGACTGACAAAGAATCAAGCAAATCACTAACATCAAGCTTGTAAACACCGGGAACACGGGTTGCACCGCTCACGCCATCTAATGGCATATCTGCACTGCGGCCACTGCGCCGCCACCATTGCCGCATATCTTTAAGCCACTGCTCGCCTTTATCCTCACCATTCCGATCTTGCTGATACCACACGGCAATATTATGAATATCACCACTGTCTAAGTTGTGTAGCCAAATTGCCACATAAGGACGATGGTATTCGGCGACGTTGATTGTCGGTAACTCTACACTCACCCAGCTTTCTTCGGCTTGAGCCGCAGCCATAGAACACAGAACAAAAAACAACAGGGCTATTCGTTTAATCATTTCTACACCTAATGGATAAACAACAAAATTAATAACAAGGGAATCAACACACCCAAACCCACCATAGGCCAAGTACTGGGGCGACGAAGCGCCTGCTTTTGCAGCAGTAATAAACCCGTCATAGAAAACACCACACAGGCAACAGCAAACACATCCAAAAACCATCGCCATGCCGTGCCGGTGTCACGACCTTTATGAAGATCATTAAAATAGGCGACCCACCCCCTATCGGTTTTTTCATAAATCAGTTCGCCTGAAGCCAAATCCAAACTCAGCCAGGCATCTGCACCGGGTTGCGGCATAGCCAAATAAATTTCTTCCTCACTCCACTCGATTTGCTTAGTGGGTGGCAGATAAATCCGCTGCTCACTGGCAAGCCAGCTGCGCAATGTTCTAGGAACCCGGCTGCTAACGTCTTCTTCTTCAGACAGCTGCGCTAACAAATCAGCTGGTACCGTGGTTTCCACACTGGTAACTTGCGGCACAGCCGGAATAACCCCTGCGTGATTCAAGGTAATACCGGTAATGGCGAAGCCCAGCATGCCAATCAAGCACAGCGCTGAACTAATCCAATGCCACTGTCTGAGCGAACCTGGTATTAATCGAGCCAGACTAAGGGTCATTGCCACTTTCTCCTGCTTGGCTTCAAGATTGAATACCTACGCAGGAAGCTCGGCAACATAGCGTTGTTAGACTGCGCCACTAAAAAAATAGATCTCATCACAAACCTCTGCTCTAACACTATCAGCAGAGCTGCTATAGCTTCACAGCCAATTTCTATTCTGCTTTTCATTAATCGTCTCGTTCTCAGCCCGGCGCTGATCAGAACCTATTTTATATAGCTGAGTGCGTATTAATTGCAAATGATATCAAATATTGATTGCTATTGAGAATAGTTATTATTTATATTGTCGTCCGCCGACGCAATTCCCGGCCCAAATTAGCCATCAATTTTCAGTCAATACACATTCCACAAGACCGGATGGGGTTATTTACCCGATATATAACCGGCTACCAAGGAGGCCCAAGCCATGAACGAAATGCAGCACACCACGTCCCTAAACAACCCACGAACGCGTAAAACCGCTATGTCCCAGGCCATTGCCATTGCGCTAGCAACTGGCAGTCTCAGCATGACCGCGCTGGCACAGCAGCCCCAAGAGACAAAAACACTGCCAAAAGTGAATGTTGAAGCCGACGCGATCACGCCATACAAAGCAAAGAAAGCATCATCACCGATTTACACTCAGCCTTTAGCAGAAACGCCTAAAACTATTACCGTGGTGACTGAGGCGGTTTTACAAGATCAAGCCGTAACCAGTTTGCGTGATGCACTGCGTAATGTGTCTGGCATTACCATGCAGGCCGGTGAAGGCGGCGCAGCTGCGGGCGATAACCTCAGCATTCGCGGTTTTGACGCCACTAACGACCTGTATGTTGACGGCGTAAGAGATATCGGTGCTTACAGCCGCGATACCTTCAATCTAGAAACTGTTGAAGTGACCAAAGGCCCTTCTTCTACAGCAAGTGGCCGTGGCTCAGCTGGCGGTTCGGTTAACGTCGTGAGCAAAACCGCTAAATTTGAAGACTTTAAACGCGGCAGCGTAATGGTTGGCAACGACAGCCAATTGCGTGCAGCCATTGATGTGAACAGCCAACTGAGCAACACCGTTGCCGGTCGCTTAAACGTCATGACGGAAGACAGTGGTGTGCCAGGCCGGGATGTCACCGAACGTGAATCCAGCGGGATTGCCGGTGCCCTAACGTTCAAAGCCAGCGAAAAAACCACGCTAACCGCAGGCCTGACCTGGCTGGATCAAGACAATCTGCCCGATGGCGGCGTGCCCTTGCTAACCGATGCCAATGGCCAGCGTTACCTGGATGAAAAAACCGCCGAAAACTACTACGGCGTTGAAGGTCGCGACTACGACGAAAACGAAGTGCTAAGCCTCAAGCTCGCGGTGGACCACCAGTTCAATGATAACTTGAGCCTGCGCAACCAAACCTTTATCGGCCAAACCGAAACCCGCGCGGCCTTTACCCGGCCCTCGTTTAACAGTGATACCGGCATGGTAAGACGCGGCGGCGTTAAAGCCCGTGACGAAGATCGGGATATCATCTCTAACCAAACAACCCTGCGCGCCATGTTTGCCAGCGGCAATGTAAAACATGATTTGGTTAGCGGCATTGATTTAACCAAAGAAGAATACACTCGTTATGAGCTAGTCACCGCCAACGACGACCCGGCAGAAGTCGATCTCTATAACCCACAAACTGACGCCCCCTATGCCGGTAACATTAGCCGTGGCGGCGGCGAAAACTCTGGCCAATACGACTCTATCGCCCTGTTCTTTAGCGACACTCTTACCTTTACACCGCAGTGGAGCGCCACCGTCGGTGTGCGAGCAGAACAGTACGATCAAGAATATTCACAAAACTACACCTCTTCGGGTCGTGGCGGCGTATTAACACCACCATTTCAATATGAAACCGACGATACCTTGGTGAGCTGGAATGCCTCTGTAAGCTACAAGCCCGCAGAAAATGGCACCATTTACTTTGGACTGGCTAACGCGCAAACCCCATTGGGCAGCAACCTGACATTGTCTGCAGATCAACAAGATATTGACGCCGAAGAAGATGAACTGATCGAACTGGGCACCAAGTGGGAACTGTTTGGCGACCGTTTGTTGGCAACAGCAGCGATATTTCAGTCCACCAAAACCAACGCCCAAACCACTGATGAAAACGATCTGCTAGTGTTAGATGGCGAGCAAGAAGTGAGTGGTTTTGAGCTAGGCCTAAACGGCGCGATAAATGATAAGTGGTCACTGATTGCCAACTACAGCTACACCGATACCGAAATTACGGAATCTGGCGACCCAACGGAAGAAGGCACAGACCTGTTCAATATTCCCGAGCATTCAGCCAACCTGTGGAGCACTTATCAGCTTTCCCAAGACTGGCAAGTGGGCGGCGGTCTGCAGTATATCGGTGAATATGACAATGGCACCACCACAGAGTTAGATGCCGTGACTCTAATCAATGCAGTGGCCTCCTGGCAGGCAACGGACAATCTGAACCTGCAATTAAACGTGAACAACCTGACTGATGAGAAATACCTTCTCAAGCCCCGTGGTAGTCGAGGTGTTCCCGGTACAGGCCGAAGCATCACCCTCACGGCTAGCGTCGAATTCTAAAACCGTGCTTATCGTCCAAGCCCCGCCTTTGCGGGGCTTTTTCGTATCTGGCCGTGGCTCAACATCTTCACACTCCCCAGGTTCTTGCCAAACTGCGTATGCCCGCAATAAGCTAGAGCAGCAGTTATCATTCATCTCACCCAATAACGGACACCCCAACAACATGCTGATTCAAGTCCCCAAGCTGCTAAGCAAAGACCAAGTTGCTCACTGTCGGCACATTTTGGAGTCGGCTGAATGGATAGATGGCAAAGTTACCGCTGGCTATCAATCCGCCAGAGCCAAAAACAATATCCAACTTCCCGAAAACTCCGAAGCCGCAAAAGTGCTTGGCGATATCGTTCTAGCCGCCTTGGCGAAAAGCAATATTTTTATGTCCGCCGCGTTACCCTTAAAAATATTCCCCCCTTTATTCAACTGTTACCAAGGTGGGCACGCCTTTGGGGTTCACGTTGACAATGCTATCCGCCAAGTACCCGGCACGGCAGTGAAAGTCAGAACGGATCTATCCATGACCTTGTTTTTCTCGGAGCCAGAAGAATACCAAGGTGGAGAGCTGGTGATCGAAGATACCTACGGCACCCATAGCGTTAAGCTCCCGGCGGGAGATATGGTGATATATCCCTCTAGCAGCCTTCATCGCGTTACCCCCGTAACAGATGGCCAACGATTAGCCTCCTTCTTTTGGTTGCAAAGTATGGTTGCCAGTGATGAAAAACGAACCTTGCTTTACGATATGGACATGGCTATTCAAAATTTAAGTCAGGGCCAAGAAGACAACCCCGCCATCGTGCAACTAACCGGTGTCTATCACAATTTATTACGACAATGGGCGCAAACCTAATATTCTTGTTAAGCGGCGGGCAAGAATTGATAAGCTAATCTAGACTCAGAATTACCAGCCTATAAGCAAACTAAGCTGATATAGATACGATACCGGGAGACAAAAATGAATATTTTAAAATATGCCGCACTGACATTCAGCATCGCTACCGCCAGCCTGGCCTTGGCAGACAAAGTTGAACCTAACCCAAATATCCAGCTTGCTACTGGCGAAACTGAACATTGCGTTGGCATTACCCGTATCGATGAAATTGAGGTTTTGGATAAACGCAATATTCTTTTTTACATGAAAGGTAAAAAGGTTTATCTCAACGATCTTCCTCGTCCCTGCCCCGGCTTTAGCAGCCGCGACACCATTACCTACAGCACCTCACTCCATAAGTTGTGTAACTCAGATATCGTTACCGAGCTTAACGATGTAGGCTCAGATTATATGCGCGGCGCATCCTGCGGCCTGGGTAAGTTTTACCCCATCAGCAAAGAAGACGCGGACAAACTACGCACAGAAAGTCACAAGTAACTCTTCCAGAAAACCGCTATAGCTACTAGCTCAAGATAAATTTCAGGGAGTGAACCGAGCAACAGGGCTAGCAAAACAATGAGCCAAAAAGCCGGGGCGCGGCCACATAAAGCCCGCCCCGTTCTAAACTGAATTTATTTATCCTCAGGGGTAAATTCTGGCCCAAAAGGCTTCAACAACAAAAGCATCGCTGGCATAAACAGTAAATCAGCCAGCAGTGCCACGCTAATTGCCACCCCAAGCAGCAAACCAAAATGGGCAATAACCAACATATTGGATAACAGATAACAAGAAAATGCGCCAATCAAAATCAGCGTTGTAATGATCAATGCTGGACCCACATCTCGTAAGGATTGCTCAACGGCCAAAGCATAATTACCACTCTCAAAAAACCGGCGACGAAAGCGCGTTACTAAATGAATACTGTCATCTACCGCGATACCGATGGCAATAGTTGCAAGCAACAGCTTCATATAGTCCAGGTGCATATCTATCCACCCCATCAAACCCAATATCGCCAATACCGGCGTCACATTGGGGATCATCGTCAACAGACCCACTTTAATCGAACCAAACGCGATACACAGAAATACGGCAATGCCAATAAAAATCAGGCTATAACCGTAAAACTGAGTATCGGCAATATAATCTGCAACTTTAATCCACATTAGACCGATACCGGTCTTACGCACCTCTGCACCAGGCAAAGGATGCTGTTCAAGGTACGCATCCACACTGTTCATAACTTTTCGAACTTCGGATGACTCCATCAGCTCAACCCGCAGCTCCAATACTGCTCGGGAATAATCACGAGTGACAAAATCATCTAATTCGTCACCACCAGAAATCTCATAAACCAGAAAATATTGACCGATTAAATTTCGATCATCCGGCACGGTATACCAAGCCTTGTCATCACCGTGAAAGCTGCGATTTATATCTTTTTGAATATCCACCACCGAATAGGTTTTCTTTACGTGTGGGAGTGATTCTGCATACTGTTGCAGTTTATCCAATGCCTGCAGCAAGGCAGGGTCTTTAATACCATCCGCTTCGCCGGTGTCCACAATATAGGCAAAACTGAGTATTCCCCCCATCACCTCCTCGGCTTTTTCGGTATGTTGTCGCCACTCCACACTGGGCTTGAATTCAGTCAAAAAGTTAAAATCAATTTTCAGCATAGATACGCCAACAAGGCTGACCAAAATAACCATCAAGCCTGTTCCCAGTAGTTTTTTGGGGTGCTGAAGGTTTAACTTTATGCATGCCTCAACTGCAGATAACACATATCGATTAACACCTTTGCGATTTTTTGTCTGCTTTGGTTTTGCCTTGCCTCCCGCCAAAAACACCACTAACAAAGTTAAGGACAATATAAGGGTAAACATCACCCCGGCCGCCGCATACATTGCCATTTCACTGAGCACTTTAAGATGGGAAACCGTCATCACCAAAAAGCCAAAAGCGGTGGTCATAGCCGCCAGCAAACAAGCACCACCCACCTTGCCAATAGCCATTTGTACAGAAAGCTTTCGGTCGCCTGTTTCGGCAAACACCCGCTGAAACTCAAGAATGATATGCACTGATTGCGCCACGCCAACAGCGCAGAGCAGCGTTGGTACAATGCCAAAAAACAACCCCAGTACCCAGCCAAACGCGCCCATGACCCCCAGCACCAAGATAATGCTCAGCACCACCACCGCCAGCGGGCCCACCAAACCCAACCAGCTAACACGAAACAACAAAAACGACAGCAACGCCAACAACCCCAATGTCATTAGGGTCCCCTTGGCAGAATCACTCATAAACAGATTGTTATAAGTGGCATTCATCGGCACATCGCCGGTGAGAAAAAATTCAATGCCCTGATACTCATCCCGAGCCAGAATTTCTCTAACCTTGTTATCACTCACTTGAGGATAAAGGTTATTAATATCACTACTGCCCTTGGCAGGATCAAAAATAATATCCTTCAGCAAATCGACACTGCTGAGCTCCATTTCTAAAATTACCGCGCCGTAAGTCGCCTCTTCATTAACCAGATAATTTACATACAACGGCCGATCCAGCACCCTCTCACGCAACTCCAGCAGCGCTTGTTGTGAGTCGGGAAAATCAATCATCAGTTCATCGATATGAATGGAATCACCGTCTGCGCGGATAAATTCCACATTAGTCAGGCTGGTCACCTCACGAACAAAAGGCACTTCATTCTCTAGTGCTTCCGTCAGGCTTGCGACCTGCTGCATTGCCTCGTAATTGAATGGTCCATGAGGTCGATTGGGAACCCGGTAAAGGATGTACGTCACTTCATCAGAGAGGAACTCGTCCAGATATTCTGAATAGGCAACATAGGCAGGATCTGACTTATCGAAGTAAGCATCAAGACTGTTATCACTCTGCACTTTACTTGCAAAGTAAAGGCCAACGCCCAGCAGCAACAGAGAAAACAGCACCACCCACCAACGGTGGGAAACCGCCCAAGCGGCCAATCTGAAAAAAGCATTATCGATAAGATCTACAAACTTGGAGTCTCTACCCGCCATAAAAAAAGTACTCGATTAGTATAAAATTATTGTTATTAACTCTGTGACAATAACACAGCACCACAGGAGAAATATTATACAACTAATGATAATGTTCCAGACTGGGTTAGGGTAGGCAAGCCAAAAAATAAAATCGCTGCCATCGACACACAAAAGAGGACAATAATATGCTGATCAATTATCGAGGCTGCTGGTTGGCCATCGCCGCAACCATACTGCTCAATAGCAGCGTTTTTGCTGAGACAAAATCTCCCGAAGCCAAAGGCTTGGTCATCGCCAAAGAAATGAAAGCCCGTGATACGGGCTGGACAGACTCCACCGCCACCATGGAAATGCAATTATTCAGTCGCGGCGACATGCTGGCCACCCGGGAAATGCGAATTAAAAGCCTGGAAAAACAGGATGACGGCGATAAATCACTCACTATTTTTGATACTCCAAGAGATGTTCAGGGCACCGCTTTTCTCAGCTTCACTCATATTCTTGAGCCCGATGATCAGTGGCTATATTTACCCGCTCTGAAGCGCGTCAAACAAATTTCATCTAAGAATAAAACCAGCCCCTTTATGGGCAGCGAATTCTCCTACGAAGACCTCAACTCCTTTGAGGTTGCCCGCTATGATTATAAGTGGCTGCGCAACGAAACCTTTAATGGCATGGAGTGCTATGTCATTGAGGCTTATCCCAAAGACCCTTATTCTGGATACAGCAAAGAAGTCGTCTGGGTGGATCATGCCGAATTAAGGCCACTTAAAGCTGACTATTACGATAAACGCGGCAAATTGTTAAAAACGCTGATTTACAGTGACTATCAACAATATCTGGATACCTTCTGGCGGCCCGCTACTCAAACCATGGTTAATCACCAAAACAATAAAAAAACCATCGTTTTAATGAAGAATTATCAATTTAAAACAGGGCTAGACGAAAGTGACTTCACCCGAAACAGCTTGCAACGTGCCCGCTAGGCAGGCGGCCACAAGGGTAATATCTGGCTGCTGCAGAATTTTACTTTGCTGCTTCAGTGTCAGTGGCAACGCAGAGATATTAGGTTATGCCGGGCTTCAAACCCGCTGGTTTCCAGACACAGCATTAGAGCCACAACAAAAAGACACCGCCTATTCTATGGTCGTGGCACCCGAGTGGTATCAGCGCTTTAACAATAACGACGATAGCGTGAATGTAAAACTGTTCTACCGCCACGACAGTGCTGATGACAAGCGGAGTCACGGTGATATTCGCGAGGCCTATTGGCAGCATGTGGGCCAAGACTATGAGTTTAGCCTTGGTATCAACAAACTCTTTTGGGGCGTTACCGAGTCCCAGCACTTGGTGGACATTGTTAATCAAACTGACCTTGTCGAGGCCCCAGATGGAGAAGAAAAACTTGGCCAGACCATGGCGCATTTGGCCTTGCTACAGGACTGGGGAGTTGTTGATATCATTCTGCTGCCCGGTTTCAGAGAACGAAGCTTTGCCGGAGAAAATGGTCGCCTCCGCAGCATTCCCCTCACCATAGAAGACGGGCGCTTCGATAGCGGTGCTGGAGATAAGCACAGCGATGCAGCCTTACGCTGGAGTCACTACCTCGGCGATGTGAGTCTAGGCATTTCCAGCTTTTGGGGAACATCCCGAGAGCCGCTGCTTGAGGTGGCTACGAACAACGGCAATGTGGTTCTGCAGCCGTTTTACCCACAAATTTTTCAAAATGGCCTTACCGCACAATATATTGTTGGCGACTGGATTTGGAAGCTGGAAACAATTTACAGGGAATACCTTGGCGATACCCAAGGAATCGATTTTTTTGCCAGCACCAGCGGTGTCGAAAAAGCAATTGTCGGCATCTGGAATAACTGGGATCTGGGGGTACTCGCTGAGTATTCACAAGACAGCCGCGGAAATGAAGCGACATCGCTATATCAAAATGATTTATTTATAGGTGGGCGTTTAAGTTTTAATGATATTGCTGGCAGCGAAATTCTTGCTGGCGTCGTCCAAGACTTGAGCAAAGCGGGGTCGCAACTTGCCTTTGTAGAAGCCAGTACCCGGCTTGGTAGTTCAACTCGACTTAGCCTTGAGTTTTACTATTTCAGTGCCGAAGATAATAGCGCGCCGTTATTTTTGCTACGTCGCGACAGTTTTGTAGAACTGGCCATTGACTATTATTTTTAGTCTTTTGGCTCAACCGTCACCGTCTGCACCACCGGATCATCCAGCTCCCAACCGCCGCCGATAACTGCCGCCAACTGCAAGGCGGCTTGTAGTCTATCGGCGGTGTTACTTAACCGCGACCGCTTTGCATTTAAGGTCAAATTTTGCGCCGTTGCCACCTCAAGAAAACTGACGATCCCGGCTTTGTAACGGTTAGTAATAATGCGTTCGTTTTCTTCAGCCAGTTCAACTAAGCGATCTTGCTGCTCGGCTTTATCTCCTAACAGCGCAATACTGGCCAGTGCATTTTCTACTTCTGCCAAGCCATCCAATACGGTTTGCCGATAAAACGCCAGCTGTTCATCGTACTGCGCTTTGGCGATGTTATATGCAGCTTGGCGCGCCCCACCATCAAACAGAGTTTGAGCAAGGCTGGGCCCCACCGACCAGATCATATTGGGCGCATCCAATAATTCACTAAAGCGACTGGCCTGCAGCCCCTGACTGGCGCTGATACCAAAGCTGGGCAACCACGCCGTTTTAGCGACACCAATTTGAGCATTGGCAGCAGCAAGCTGTCGTTCTGCCGACACCACATCGGGGCGACGAGAAATTAAGGTAGAGGGCAAGGTTTCTGGCAACGCGGGCACATCGGGAATGCGATTAAGCGCCGCCAGCGAAAATTGCACCGGCGCTTTGCCAAGCAATACCGCAATATTGTTTTCTTCTAAAGCGCGTTGGTTTTGCAGATCAATCAAATCGGCTTTCAGCGATTGACGCTGAGTTTCTGCCTGAATCACATCTGAGCGCGCCACAATTCCCGCTTTATATTGGTTATTAGTGAGGGTATAGGAGCGATCATAAGCAATCATGGTTTGCTCAAGAATCTCGCGCTGCAAGTCAAAGGCGCGCAGGCGAATATAGCTCTGCGCCACGGCCAGCTGAATAGTTAACTGCGCCGCCACCAAATCGGCAGCGCTGCCTTCAAGATTCGCTTGCTGGCTCTCGACCTGACGCCGCACCCTGCCCCACACATCCGGAGCCCAACTCAAACTGATGCCAGCACTGTAGCTTTCGTCTACATTGCGGCTATCGCCACCGCTGCGGGTGCCTGAAAGGCTGCCGTTCAACTGGGGGAAGTAGTCACTTCGCGCCCCGCGAAGCTGGGCTTGTGAAGCGCGATACCGAGCCTCACTTTGGGCAAGGGTCTGGTTGGCTTGCATGGCCTGATTAATCAGGCTATTTAATTTCGGATCATTAAATGCCTGCCACCATTTACCCTGTGCGGCCCAGCTTTGCGAACTCACCGTTTGCCAACCGGCTTCGTATTTAAAGCTGACCGGGATATTTACCGTTGGCTTAACATAATCCGGTCCAGCCGAGCAGGCCGTTAAGCCAGTAACTAGCGTCGTTGTCAGCAATAAGCACTGAATAATTGTTCGTTTTTTCATCATGGGGATTTCATCAAATCAGAGTCGGTTTCAGCGGGCAGTGCGTCATGTCGAATACATTTTTGGCGCAGCTTTTCTAAATATAAATACACAACCGGTGTGGTATACAAAGTCAGAAACTGGCTAACCAGCAAACCACCAATAATGGTAATGCCCAGCGGCCGGCGCAGCTCGGCACCTTCTCCAAAGCCCATCGCTAACGGTACCGCGCCCAATAAGGCTGCCAAATTCGTCATCAAGATTGCCCGCAATCGCAACACCGAAGCTTCACGAATTGCCGCAATAGGTGTTAAGCCATTGCGGCGCTGGGCTTGCAAAGCAAAATCAATCATTAAGATGGCATTTTTCATCACAATGCCGATCAACAAAAACAAACCTAACAAAGCAATTAAGCTTAAATAGGTATTAGAAATTTTAAGGGCAATCAGTGCACCAATGCCCGCCGAGGGCAGGGTCGACAAAATCGTCAGCGGATGTAATGTGCTTTCATACAAGACTCCTAACACCAAATAGACCGCCAGCAATACCCACAAAATTAACCAGGGCTGACTAAGATCAGCACCAAAATCTCTACCGGTGTCGTCGTCTTCGGCCACATGCACTTTGGTAGGCAATTTGATTTTATTCACCATTTCCGCCAATGCCGCTTCGGCCTGCAATGCAGTCACACCGGGTGCCAAGGCATAGCCAATACCCTCCGAGGCAAACTGCCCCTCATGGCGAATACGGTCTTCTCCCATACCGTAATCCCAGCTGGTAAAGGTTGATAAAGGCACCTTATTGCCGTCATCCGTTAGTACTTCCAACTGGCGTAATACCGACGGACTGGAGGTATAGCCCGGTGTCAACTCCATTACCACCCGGTATTGGTTCATTTCATCGTAAAGGGTCGCCACCTGACGCTGAGAAAAAGAATTGTTGAGCATAGAGGCGATAGTGCTCATATCCACCCCATATTGGCGGGCTTTTTCTCTATCTATATTTAGCACCACCTGCTGGGTTTCTTCGCCGCCCGGCGAGTCCACATCCACCAGCTCAGGTAATTCCTGCATGGCCACAGCGGCGTTGTAGGCCCACTCCCGCAGGTCTTCTAAGGAATCAGAACGCAGCAATAATTCATATTCGCTGCGTCTAAACGGCGACGACAAGCGAATATCCTGATCGACCATCAACATTAATCGCCCACCAGAAACCAGCGGCGCATTTTCGCGTAAGCGATCAACTACCTCTTGGGCAGAGGCATCACGTTCAGTCACGGGTTTGAGATTGACCGTGAGCTGGGCATTGGTCAAACCGCCATTGCCGCCACTGGTGCCGGTGACATCAGCCACGGCCGGGTCTTGCAGAATGTACTGACGAAAGGCTTCAATTTTCGGCTGCATAATTTGAAAAGAAAACCCGTCGTCTCCCCGCACAAAGCCCCTGATCTGCCCGGTATCTTGATTCGGCAAGGTGGTTTTAGGGATGGCCATATACAGATAAATATTGCTGGCCAGCACCCCCAACAACAAAACCATCACCAGTACGCCGTGACGCAATACCCAGTCCAGACTGTGACCATAAGCCGTTTGCAGCGATTCAAAAAGCTCCGCACTGTTGCGCGCAAAACGCCCCGGACGGCGCTGTTCTTTAGCCTGCAACCAGCGGGCACAAAGACTGGGGGTCAGCGTGATAGACACCAGCAGAGAAATTAGCATGGCCCCAGCCAGGGTAATCGAAAACTCCCGAAACAGACGTTCGACAACCCCGCCCATAAACAGAATTGAAACAAACACCACCACCAAGGCCAAATTCATTGCCAGTAGCGTAAAACCCACTTCGTTGGCACCTTTTAAGGAGGCGTGTAATGGCGACAAGCCAGCCTCCAGGTGACGCTCGATATTCTCCAGTACCACGATGGCATCATCCACCACCAAACCACAGGCCACCACCAAGGCCATCAACGACAGGTTGTTGAGCGAGAAGCCGTAGAAATACATCACCACAAACGCGCCAATTAATGACACCGGAATGGCCAAGGTGGGGATTAATGCCGTACGGAAGCTTCCCAAAAATGCCCACACTACCAATATCACCAACACCACTGAAATCAGCAGCGTCAGCTCGGCTTCAGACAATGTAGAACGGATTCCCGGCGAGCGATCCATTATCACTGACAACTCACTATCGGCGGGCATCAAGGCTTTTAACCTTGGCAGCTCGGCATATATCGCATCGATGGTTTCAACAATATTAGCGCCGCTCTGGCGACTGATCATTAACATCACCGCGGGCCGATCATTGTGAAAACCGCTGCTATAACGGTTTTCTACCGAGTTAGTCACCTCCGCCACATCCCCCAGCCGCACCACCGCGCCATCGGTTTGGCTAATAACCAGATCGCGATACTCACTGGCCTTACGCAAGGGGTCACTGGTGGTAACCCGCCAGCGATAGTTCGCATCTTCGATGACACCCAGAGGGCGCAGAGCATTGGCGGTGCTAATGGCATTGCGCACTTCATCCAAAGCCAAGCCTCTGTGCAGCAACGCGCCAGGGTTAAGTTGCACCCGCACTGCAGGCAACGATGCCCCGCTGACTTCCACTTCACCCACCCCCACAATTTGAGCAAGTCGTTGGGCTAAAATGGTCGAGGCCGCGTCGTAAAGCTGGGCCGACATTAAATTGGGCGAACTCAATGCCAAGCCCATAATAGGCGCTTGAGAAGGGTCTACTTTTCTAAATTCAGGGTTACCGGGCATGCCCGACGGTAACTGGCTGCGGACACTATTAATGGCCGCCTGTACATCTCTGGCCGCCTCGTTAATATTTCTATCCAGTTCAAAGGTCAACACAACCTGAGACGAGCCCTGATTGCTGGAGGAAGAAATCGCGGTGACGCCAGAAATTGCCCCCAGCGCCCTTTCTAAAGGTGTCGCCACCGTGGTGGCCATGCTCTCTGGACTGGCACCGGGCAAACTGGCGGAGACACTAATTACCGGAAAATCAATCTGGGGCAGCGGCGACACCGGTAGCATTCGCCAAGCCAGCAGCCCCACCAACACAATGGCCAGTGACAGCAGCCCGGTTCCCACAGGCCGTTGAATAAAAGGCCGGGATAAATTCATTGCAGGGCCTCAGCCGCATCAAGATCAAGCGGATCTTGCCGAAACCGATCAAAGAATAAATACACCACAGGGGTCGTAAACAAGGTGAGCACCTGACTCACTAATAAACCGCCCACCATGACCAGCCCCAGCGGCTGGCGAAGTTCAGCACCCGAACCCGACGCCAACATCAATGGCAAGGCGCCAAAGAGTGCGGCAAGGGTCGTCATTAAAATCGGCCGAAAACGCAACATGGCGGCGCGGTGAATCGCCTCACGAGGGGCCATACCCTGAGTACGCTGCGCGTCTAGGGCAAAGTCCACCATCATAATGCCGTTCTTTTTAACCAGACCAATAAGCAAGACCACGCCGATAACCGCCACTAAATCCAGCGGTCTGCCGGTCAACAACAATGCCAACAGCGCGCCAACCGTGGCCGAAGGCAGAGTAGATAAAATGGTAATAGGATGAATAGTGCTTTCATACAAGATCCCCAGCACCACATACATGGTCGCGACAGCGGCAAGTATTAGCCAGAGAGTATTCGACAAAGAAGCCTGAAAAGCTTCGGCAGCGCCTTGAAAACGCCGTTCAATTCCCAGCGGCAAACCAATTTCTTTTTCTACGGTTTCAATGGCATTAATTGCTTCACCCAGTGAGGCATCCGCAGCTAAATTAAACGACAAGGTTGCCGAGGGAAACTGTCCTTGATGATTGATCAGCAGCGCCGCCGCACGTTGCTTCACCGTGGCAACACTGCTCAACGGTGCAGGACTACCCGAGGCAGTTGGCACATACAGACTTTGTAAGGCCTCCAAGCCCCGAGCCTGATGTTGATCCACCTCCAACACCACCCGATATTGGTTGGCCTGAGTAAACAGAGTCGCAATTTGCCGCTGGCCATAAGCGTTTTGCAAGGTATCGGCAATATCCGACACACTTACGCCAAGCCTTGCTGCAGCGTCCCGATCAATATCGATATAGGCTTCCCGACCCTGTTGCTGTAAATCACTGGCAACATCGACCAGTTCTGGACGCTGGTCCAACGCCTCAATAAAACGAGGCACCCAATCGGCTAAATCTTTGGTGCTGGCTGCCGTCAACGTAAAGCGGTATTGGGTACGACTAACCCGGTCTTCAATACTCAGTTCTTGCACTGGCTGAAACCAGGCTTCTATCCCCGGCACGTCTGCAGCTCGGGCGCGAAGTTTTTCGATTAACTCAAATACCGATTCACTGCGCTGGTCGTGGGGCGGCAAATTAATAAACATGCGGCCGCTATTCAACGTGGTATTGCTGCCATCCACACCAATAAACGAAGACAGACTTTCTACACCGGGCTCTTCTAATAATGCCGCAGCCAAACTTTGTTGACGCTTGGCCATATTGGCAAAAGAACTGGTCTGGGGCGCCTCGGTCACCACTTGAATCACGCCGCTGTCTTGCACCGGAAAAAAGTCTTTATCCACCGCAAAGTACAGCACCACCGTTAACGCGATGGTGCCCAGCATGACCAACATCGCTGGACCTCGTCGTTCTAAAACCCAATCCAGGCCGTGACCATAACGACGAATCAAACCGTCCATAAAATCCTGAGAGCTGTTTTGATGATTCAACGGCTGCTTCAACATTTTTGAACACATCATCGGCGTCAGCGTCAGCGAGATCAGTAAAGAAATACCGATAGCCACCGCCAGTGTCACCGCAAATTCATGAAACATTCGCCCCACCACATCCGCCATAAACAGCAAGGGGATTAATACCGCAATCAAGGAAACGGTAAGGGAAATCAACGTAAAGCCAATTTCTTTGGCACCTTTTAAAGCGGCGGCCAGCGGCGAGTCTCCCTCTTCCCGATGGCGGGCAATGTTTTCTAGCATCACAATGGCATCGTCCACCACAAACCCAGTGGCGATGGTTAAGGCCATCAGGCTGAGATTGTTAATGGAGTATTCTGCCAAATACATAAAGGCAAAGGTGCCCACCAGCGACAGCGGTACTGCAATGCTAGGAATAATCGTGGCGGGAATACTGCGCAAAAATGCAAAGGTCACCAGCACCACAAGGCCGATGGCAAAGAACAATTCTTTTTGTACATCCCGCACCGACGCGCGGATGCTATCGGTGCGATCACTTAATACCGTCACATCTACCGAGTCAGGCAGAGTTGCAGCCAATTGTGGTAACAGCGCCTGTACCCGATCAGCCACATCGATGACGTTTGCACCCGGTTGTTTTTGAATATTCAACAACACTGCCGCTTGAGTGTTGGCCCAGGCACCCATAAAACGATTTTCTGCACCATTAACTATATTGGCAACATCACCCAAGCGCAGCGGTGCGCCGTTTTGCCAGGCAATGATCAGTTTTTCGTAATCAGCCACCGAGGTAATCTGATCATTGGCGTCTAGCATAGTGCTGCGATTAGGGCCGTCAAAACTGCCCTTGGGCTGATTAACATTGGTCGCCGCAATGGCACTGCGAATTTGATTCAAACTCAAACCATAGGCCGCCACCGCCGTGGGGTTAACCTGAATGCGCAGAGCCGGGCGCTGCCCCCCAGCCAAACTGACTAAACCAACACCCGATAATTGCGCCAGTTTTTGCGCCATGCGTGTGTCAACAAGGTCGTAAACCTCCGGCAAAGGCAGGCTGGCAGAGCTAATCGCCAGCGTCAGTATGGGCGCATCGGCCGGATTCACCTTGCGGTAAATTGGCGGTGTAGGCAGATCGTTGGGCAGCAGATTATCGGCGGCATTTAAGGCGGCCTGTACCTCCTGCTCGGCTACGCCCAAATCGACTTCCAGCGCAAACTGCAGGGTAATTACCGATGCGCCACCAGAACTGGTGGAAGACATCTGCTTCAACCCTGGAATTTTCCCCAGTTGTTTTTCCAGCGGCGCGGTAATGGTTCTGGCGGTCACATCGGGACCCGCGCCGGGATGAAAGGTGAATATCTGAATAATGGGATATTCCACCTGCGGCAGTGCTGCCACCGGCAACAGGCGCCAGGCCAATATCCCCATTGCCAACAGCGCGGTCATCAGCAGCGACGTTGCCACTGGTCGAAGAATAAAAGGACGCGACAGGCTATTCATATCTGCAATCAGCCTTGGGGGGCAGCGCGTGCTGGTCTGTTACCGTCTCGGGGCCGTCCACCCTCAGGGCGATTAGCTGCCTGACCTGCGGGCCTGTTGCGAGCACCCGGCTCAGTGGCACCGCCTTTGGCATGGCTGTTTGACTCCGTTGCGGGCTGGGGCTGAGTCTCTTGCCCTTCGACAAGCACTTCACGACCATCACGCAGACGATCTAAACCTTCCAGCACGACTTGCGCACCTTCACTTAACCCCGCAGTGATGGTCACTCGCTCATCATCTGCCGCACCCAGCTCCACCGAGCGAATATAAGCCCGGCCCTCTTCAACCACATAAACGTAGTTACCCTGGGAACCATGCTGAACTGCATCGGCAGCAATGGTGAGAACATCCTTCACCTCTGCCAGACGCAGCCTGACGTTAACAAATTGATTGGGAAACAAGGCTTCATCTTCGTTGGCAAACTCAGCTTTAACCCGCAAGGTACCCGTATTGACATCAATCTGATTATCCAAGGTCACCAGCTTACCCGTGGCAATCACCTCCTGTTCATTACGGCTAAGCACCTCTACGCGCAAATTGTCATCGACACTCATGGCCTTACGCAGCGCCGTCACCTGCACTTCGGGAATCGTAAAAAACACCGCGATGGGCTTGGTTTGGGTAATGGTAATCAAGCCTTCTTCTTCATTGGCGGTAATCAAATTACCAGCATCAACCCGACGCAAACCAAGGCGGCCCGCTATCGGCGCCGTAATCGTGGTCCACGACAGTTGTAAACGGGCATCATCCACTTCTGCCTGACTGCTTTTGTTGGCCCCCTGAAGCTGTCTTACCAGCGCGGCCTGACTGTCCAGCTGCTGCCGGGCAATGGAATCTTCTTTATAAAGACCTTGGTACAGCTCTAAATCAACCTTGGCATTTTCCAACTGGGCGCGGTTTTGCTGTAACTGACCTTCAGCCTGAGCGAGCTGAGCTTGATACGGGGCGGGATCAATCTGCGCCAATGGCGCCCCGGCTTTTACCTCTGCACCCTCATCAAATAAAATCTCATCCAACACGCCACCAACCCGGCTACGCACGATCACCGTATTCATAGCCGTCACGGTGCCGATAGAATGCACCTGCACATCGAGACTGCCTTTCTGCGCGGTCACCACGCTGACCGACGTTGCCATATTGCCCCAGCCTCTTCGCCGTGGCTCTGGGGCAGTATCGCCGCCGCTCGCGCTTAGCAAATACCAGGTCCCACCCACCAGGGTCAGCAAAATCAGCACGCAAATAACAATATTGCGTCGTTGCCGACGTTTTATTCCGTCTGTCATCGTTGGTTTTTCTCTCTGTCAATCGGGCGAACACTTGGCATCGTTAACACACTGGCAATACCCAAGGTTCAAAACGGAAGAGGCTAACAGCACAACGCCACGACTAAGCGTGGCGTTGGCTACAGTATTTCACATTACCGGCGACACTGGCTGAATGCAGCTCGCTGGTTTGACCCTCGCATACGGTTTAAACACAAGACCGGCATAAATCCTTCGCCAGTTTAAGCCTTGTTTACAGATTTTTTTGCCGCTAAGACTGAGGCTCGGTCACAAAACCCAACTTTAATATACCTGCCCGCTGTACCGCCGCCATCACCTTTAACACCTCTTCGTAATTGGCCTTGCGATCACCGCGTATATGAATTTCAGGCTGAGGCTCTTTTTGGGCTGCAACGACCAAACGCTGATCCAACTCGCCGCTACTCACCACCGACTTATTCCAGTGCAATGTGCCATCGGCATCCACCGCCAGATTCACCGTATCGGGTTTAATAAGATTGGGCGTGTTATCTGCTCGCGGCAAATCCACTTTCACCGAATGAGTAATAACCGGCACGGTAATAATAAAAATAATTAACAGCACCAACATAACATCCACCAACGGCGTCATATTGATTTCGCTCATTACCTCGCCTTCTTCATCAAAGCCGCCGCCAAAGGACATTATCTAGCCTCCTGCTGCCGCTGTTTGCGGCCACTGATCTTGGCGACCACATCAGGATTACTGGACTTTTTTGGCGCGGGAGGTGCCCCTGTCAGCAAGTAAGCATGAAGCTGATGCGCAAAGCGATTGAGCTTGCCGATAACACCTTTATTCGAGCGCGCCAAGGCGTTGTAACCCAACACCGCTGGAATCGCCACTGCCAAACCAAAGGCGGTCATAATCAAGGCCTCACCCACAGGGCCGGCAACCTTGTCGATACTCGCTTGACCAGACATACCAATGCCCACCAAAGCATGATAAATACCCCACACCGTGCCAAACAAACCAATAAACGGCGCAGTAGATCCAACAGAAGCCAAAATAGCCAAGCCCCGCTGCAGGCGTTCCGCGCTCTCATCAATAGAGCCCTTCATGCAGGCAGTGACCCAGTCGGCCAGTGGCATATGGCCGTGCAAATCGTCTTTGTGATTAACATGGTGGACGACGGCCGCTTCACCGGTTTCGGCCAGTTCCCGAAAGGGATTGTCCTTACCATCGCCCAGCAGTTCCACCGCCTCACTAAAACTGTGCTCATGCCAAAAATCCTGCAACGCCGCCTCGGCACTACGAAGACGGTTAAGACGCCATGAGCGCACGACAATGACATACCAAGACGCAACAGACATTATTAGCAAAGCAATTGCCACCACCTTGATGATGGCATCGCCCTGGGACCACATCGCCTCGACGCCATAGGGGTTATTCATAACTGTTTCCTCTTTCTCAATAAGCCGGATCAATAATCCCGCTGATGATTAGTTCAATGAAAATTCCAGAGGCTGGAGATACCAATATTCGATAGGGGTATCGCCCCGCATCGCCGGTATATATTTCCAACGCTTTACCGCTTTAATCGCGGTTTTATCCAACCGCTCAAAGCCGCTGGACGTTTTAATAACAACTTCACCCACACTGCCATCGGGCAAAATCAACAGCTTCAACACCACAATACCCTCCTCCTTCAAACGACGAGAGATACTCGGGTAAGCGGGTGCCGGATTATTCAGCGGATTGGCATCATGCTTCGGAGGCGTAACTGGCGCCCCCAGTGCTTTATTGTCTTTATCTGTCACCGCTGACGGCTTTTGGGTTTGGGGTGGCGGCGGCTCACTCTCCGCTTCCTCTGGCTTTTGCTGATTAATGGCCTTTTCCAACGGCGGTGCTTCAACGGGTGGCGGCGCCTTTGGTTTAGGCTTGGGTTTTGGTTTGGGCTTCGGTTTTGGCTTGGGTTTGGGCTTCGGTGTTTCAACCGGCTTTTTCACCGGCGGTGTTGTAGGCTTGGCACTGGGTAACTGTACCTGCTCTGCGGGTGGTGCAGGCACAATCACGCCTTGAATGGTTGGCATCACCAGCGTGTTTTGCTTGGACTCAGGCGCCAACACCACCGCCGCCACAAAACCAGCGTGTAGCGCCAATACCAGAAACAGCCCCAGCCAAGAATCATCGCCGTGCTTTTTCAACCCTTAACCTCCAAGGTATAACGCAATACGCCGTGTAACCTCCCGCGGAATAGCGCAGCCCTGAGCAACATCATTAACCTCACGTCCTGTTCATTCCTCCACTACCCCACGAGCACCAAAGCCATCAGCCACAGCGCCAAACGACCAGTGTTTTCTCAGAAGATGAAAACCGCTATTGCGAAGGGCCAGCTATAATCCGTTGACCAAGGCAAAAGCCCTGCCAATATAGAATTGATAATTAAGTGCATTTGAGAATCAATTCTAACTCAAGAGCTTATACTCCACCAGTAGCCAGCTATAAGGGAGGTAAATTATCTGTCCGCCCCCGCAGCCTTCGTAGCCCGCAACACTACAAACCGTAACGAATGGGCCGCAAAGCACGATGGCAAGAATCTAAATTTCAGAATAAATCCGGGAGGACGTAGCGCAATAAAACCGAGTTCAAATCAGGGTTGCGCAAAAAGGGAAGGTCTTCAACAAGGTTGAATTAGTGGATAAACAGGGCTTTATGCGAAGGAATCGTCATTGCAAAATTAGTAACAGCCCGTAGCCAGGCTGCTCAAGTCTTCAATACATCTGCGAAAGTTATGGCCTGTTTTAAAGTGCTAAGCCTAATTTAGCGCACTCTGCCGACAGACAAAGATGCTGTTCTAAATACCATTATGATCAGGCCTGCACGCCCTCCCCTTTAAAATTTATAACAGAGAGAAAAAGCCAGGCCTGGTCCCAATCATTTTGGACAACAAGCATTCGTCTTCGATGAAATTAATAAGTGATTCTTAGAGGTCAAGTCCGCCGCATTAACAACGCAATACCCGCAACAAAGCAGATGGCGATGGGCATAATGCTGGCGTATATCGGGTCGAAGCCATACACCAAACTGGAGGGGCCGAGAATATCCTGCAGGGTGCGAAACACCACACCCACCATGACACCAATAAACACCCGAAAACCCATGGTGACACTGCGCAACGGCCCAAAAATAAAAGAAATTGCGACCAATACCATACCGACAATGGTCAGGGGTTGGAGGACTTTATTCCAAAAGGCGAGGCGGTATTCTCCAGCATTTAAACCTTGTCGCTGCAGATAGTCAGCGTATTGCCATAAACCGCTGATTGATAAATCACTGGGTTCCAGCACCAGAATATTCAGCAGGGTTGGGGTTAGATCAGACGCCCATGAAGAGCTTGAGTGAAACTCTTGTAAGGCCCCTTCGTCGGTCAGGGTGACTTTGCGTGTATCTTCCAGCAACCAGCTACCGCCCAGATAACTGGCCCGCTCGGCAAAGGTACTACTGCGCAGACGGCGCTGATCATCAAACTCATAAATACTGACGCCATACAACACGCCATTGGCTTGCACCGCGTTAAAGTGCATAAAAGCATCGCCTTCCCGGTGCCACATGCCGTATTTGGAATGCAGGGATGAAGACTTTTGCAACGCCACCGCCCGCTGGCTTTCAGCAATTTGCTGGGCGGCAGGAGCAACAAATTGCGCAATTAATAAACCCGCAAAAGTAATCAATAACGTTGGTCGCATTATCGCCCAAATCAGGCGATTGGTTGACACCCCGGCAGCGCGCATGGCGACCAGCTCACTACTGCTCGCCAACATACCCAGCCCAGCCAAGCAGCCTACCAAGGCGGCAAAAGGCAAATATTCGTAAAGACTTCTGGGCACGTTGAGCAACACATAGCTCACCACCGATAAAAACTGGTAATCACCCCGAATCTCTTTGATCTCTTCAATCAAGGCTGACAAAACGTCAATGCCAACAATCACCGCGAGCACCAAGAAGATGGCCGAGGCAACGGTGGTACCAATATAGCGATTAATTTTATGCATTATTGCGTCTCCACCCCAGCCACCAATGTCGGGTCATGCTGTCCCAATACAGCAATACCAAGCCCAACAATAAAAACACCAGATGGATGACCCACATTCCGGGCATAGCCGGCCAATGACCTTTTGCAATGGCGTCACGGGCGGCGTTTAGGCTGACGAGGTAAATCATATACAGAACGAAGGCGGGAAACATTTTGCTATAGCGCCCACGTCGGTGATTGGTTTTACTGAGAGACACGGCAATTAACGCGGCAATAGGCACCAGTATCGCCAATGAAACCCGCCACTGTAAGGCGGCGATATCTTCTGGGTCGCTGGAACCCAGCAGTTCAACCGTATCCATGCCATCTAGCTCTTGGCGATA
Organism: Spongiibacter sp. IMCC21906; assembly: GCF_001010805.1. Classification (NCBI taxonomy): domain Bacteria; kingdom Pseudomonadati; phylum Pseudomonadota; class Gammaproteobacteria; order Cellvibrionales; family Spongiibacteraceae; genus Spongiibacter; species Spongiibacter sp. IMCC21906. Next base: position 2,677,324 of record NZ_CP011477.1, read on the forward strand.
GGTTTTTTCTTCGGGATCGGTCAGTAATTGACGGAGCAAATCAAAACGGGTGACTTGATAATCCATAAAACCCGGTTCACCGATATACCGCACCCCGTTATCTAACACCAAATAACGCTGACCGGTTTTAGAGTCTACCTGAAAGCGGCCACTATCGGCGGTCATTAATGACACCAGACTGCGACCATCTTTCGCAAGCGGCTCTGGTTGAGCAACAAAAACGCCGCGCATGGATTGATCATCCCGGTTGGCACTTTCAATATAGGTGACCCGGCCGGTAGATTTATCGACCCGAAAGCGTCCTTCTACCGCAGCCTTCACACCGATATCGGCCTTACTTTTGGCCAATAAGTCCATATACGCCTGAATACCATTGGGCGTTATCGACAAACTGATCCACGCTACTATCGCAGCAACAAAGCCGGCGGGAATAAGAGTGTAGGCCAACAAGCGGCGGCGACTTATGCCACAAGTGCTCATCACGGTCATTTCACTATCGACGTATAAACGGCCGTAGGACAGCAAAATGCCTATAAATAAACCAAGGGGTAATACCACTTCCAAAAAATTGGGTAAGCGATACACCATCACCATAAACAAAACATCAGGAGCAAAATCGCCAGAGGCAACCTGGGCCAAATATTTTACAAAGCGACCGCTCATAATAATCAACAGTAGGGTAATGGTTACCGCCACCACCGATTTGAGCATCTCAACGGCCAGGTATCTGAAAAGAATCAAAAAGTGCCTCTCTCGGTCGGCTGTAGGCTTACAGTTTCACGGGCGAATAATACCCTTTACACTAGGAACTGTTAACAGGCTTAGATTCACGCCACCTATTAAGACAACCGTAGCATTGCTTCAATTGTCGAGGTGGTTAAGAATCACATGGCCGGTGTGGCTCAAAGAAACGTGCCGCATTATTACTAATGCATCTTCAGTCTGCGAGAGTCTCAATGCAAATAAGCCTTAAATCCTATAAAGATGTTGCTGCTATCCGTAGCGACTGCCTGATATTGACCACCGACGCCAAATTAAGTGACAGCGCAGCTAAAAAAATAGATGACGCCTGTGGCGGCGCACTGAGCAAAATTATTAAACGGGGTGAGTTTGCTGCCAAACTTGGTGACACCGCCTACTTACCCGTTTGCGACGGTATCAAAGCCGACCGCATTCTATTGATCGGCACTGGCGAAGCAGCAACGCTTAGCCCCGCTGATTTTGACAAAATGGTTACCGCGGGTATTCGCGCTTTAAACCAAAGCCGTTGCCAGGATGCCTGTTGGGTCAGCGAAGGCCTTGATGTTGCCGACAAAGAAGATCGCTGGCAGTGGCAACGCCTTGCCCAGTTACTCGAGCTGGCGTCTTATCGCTACACCAAAACTCTGAGCAAACCCAAGCCACCCATGACGCTCAAGCGATTGAGCATTGCTGCCAGTAATAATGCCGCTAACAAAGCCGCCGTTGCCCATGGCAGCGCCATTGCCAAAGGCACCAACGTTGCAAAAGAACTGGGCAACCTCCCCGCCAACATCTGCACACCCAGTTACTTAGCCACTCAAGCCAGAGCCTTGGGCCGACGTTTTGAAAACACCAGTGTGACCGTGTTGGATGAGAAAAAAATGCAGCAACTGGGCATGGGATCGTTACTTTCTGTTTCGGCTGGTAGCGATCAACCGGCTAAATTGATTGTGATCGAATACAACGGCGGCAAAAAAGGCGACGCGCCTCACGCCCTTGTCGGAAAAGGCATCACCTTTGATACCGGTGGCATCAGCCTTAAACCCGGTGCAAAAATGGACGAAATGAAATATGACATGTGTGGCGCAGCCAGCGTGATTGGCACCATGGAAGCTATTTGCCAAATTGCCCCTAAAGTTAATGTGGTGGCCGTGGTGGCCGCCGCAGAAAATATGCCCAGCGGCCGCGCCACCAAACCTGGTGATGTTGTCACCAGCATGTCTGGCCAAACCATTGAAGTGTTAAACACAGACGCCGAAGGTCGACTGGTATTGTGCGACGCGCTTACCTATGTCGGCAAATACAAACCCGCTTCTACCATTGATATCGCAACATTAACCGGTGCTTGCGTCGTGGCACTGGGCAAGCATGCTGCAGGTTTATTCAGCAATGACGACAGCTTTGCCGCAGAACTGCTGGCAGCCGGGCAGACCGCTCAAGATCGGGCTTGGCATATGCCACTATGGGACGATTACCAGCCCCAACTGGACAGCAACTTTGCCGACATCGCTAACATTGGTGGCCCTGAAGCAGGCAGTGTCACCGCGGCGTGCTTCTTGTCTCGCTTTACCAAAGATCAACGCTGGGCGCACTTGGATATTGCCGGTGCAGCGTGGAATGGCGGCGCCAACAAAGGCGCAACCGGCCGCCCCGTTGCCCTGCTCTGCCAGTATCTACTGAGCAAAGCGAGCTAAGGCAAATGACCAGGGTAGATTTTTATATCCTTGATAGCGCAGAGCCAGAAGACGCTCTGCGCTATGCCTGTCGTCTTACCGAAAAAGCCTACAAAAACGGCCATCAACTTTGCTTGCAAACCAGTGACGCAAATCAGAGCAACGTGTTAGATACACTCTTGTGGGGGCACCGGCCAGAATCCTTTATTCCCCATAGCCAGAGCGATAATGACGAATCTGTACTGATTCAACACAATGGCGAAGTGGGCGCACACCATGACGTTATGGTAAATCTTGGCCGCGAAGTCCCCGCTGCATTCAGCCGTTTTAAACGACTGGCAGAAATTGTTTGCCAGGAGCCAAGCTTACTGACAGCCTCACGAGAACGTTATGCCTTTTATCAGCAACGAGGCTACCCCCTACACACCCACCGCATAAAGGTCTAACTCTTGTTTAAGCGCTCCCACCACAAAGAAGATCAAATAAAACGGGACGAGCTGCTGAACGAGCTGCAATCCCTAAAGTCGCTGCTGCGTGAGAAAACCAGCATCGACTCCAGCATGATTCCGGTGCTGAACGACATCATCGACGAAGCTGAAACTGGGGCCGAAACTGAAGAAAGGCATGAGCTAGACACCCTGGCCCCCAAAGCTTCGTCACCCGATCCCGATAACATTGACCGGGAAATTTTTATTCAAGAAGTGATAGACAGCATGATCCCGCAGGTAGAGGCCGAGCTACGTCGCCGGATGTTAAATCTCGACGACCAGACCCTTGCCAACTGGTACCAGCACACGCCAAACCCCAATCTCAGCGACCCAAACCAAGCGATTAATGACATCGACCCTCCCTCCAGCAAGGAATAACGCCTCGCCTTTGCCCTGCCCCGGCAAAAATCAGTATACTTGACGGCTTTTTTCGACCACACAGTACGCCGCCTGCGGGTTATACTGCCCGACGCACTGCTGCCAGACCGACACAAATTAATTATTTGGATTTCCATGGACAAAACCTATCAGCCCGCCGATTTAGAACAAAAGTGGTACAAACATTGGGAAGAGAGTGGATTTTTCTCGCCCCAAGGCGAAAAAGCGCCTTATAGCATTATGATTCCGCCTCCCAATGTCACCGGCAGCCTGCACATGGGCCATGCATTCCAAGACTCCATCATGGACGCCCTCACCCGCTACCAGCGTATGAAGGGCCACAAAACCCTCTGGCAAGTCGGCACCGATCACGCCGGTATCGCGACTCAAATGGTAGTAGAACGTAAACTGGCTGCCGAAACCCAACAGACACGTCACGACCTTGGCAGAGAAACCTTTCTGGATAAAGTCTGGGAATGGAAAGAGCAATCTGGCGGCACCATTACCAGCCAACTTCGCCGCTTGGGCGCGTCGGTAGACTGGAATCATGAACGCTTCACCATGGACGATGGCTTTTACAAAGCCGTGCAAGAAGTCTTTGTTCGTCTTTACGATGACAAGCTGATCTATCGTGGCAAACGTTTAGTAAACTGGGATCCCAAGCTGCACACCGCCATCTCAGATCTGGAAGTTGAAAACACCGACGAACAGGGCAGCATGTGGCATTTCCGCTACCCGCTGGCCGATGGTGCCACCACCGCCGACGGCAAAAACTACTTGGTTGTGGCCACCACTCGCCCCGAAACCATGCTGGGTGATACCGCCGTTGCCGTAAACCCCAAAGACGAGCGTTATGCGTCACTGGTGGGGAAATCGATTTCGTTACCCATTGTTGGCCGCCGCATTCCCATCGTTGCCGACGATTATGTAGATAGAGAATTTGGCACCGGCTGCGTCAAAATCACCCCGGCCCACGACTTTAACGACTACGCGGTGGGCCAGCGCCATAAGCTGCCAATGATTAACGTCATGGACCAGAACGCCGCCATTAGGGACATTGCTGAGGTTTTTAATAGCGACAGCAGCGTCAACAACGATATTGATGCCGCCATGCCCAGCGCGCTGGCAGGACTGGACCGCTACCAAGCCCGCGAAGCGATCGTGGCAGATTTTAAATCTCAAGGGCTGTTGGAAAAAATAGACCCCCATGCATTAAAGGTCCCTCGCGGTGATCGTTCGGGCCTGGTAATCGAGCCCTTGCTGACGGATCAATGGTTTGTGTCTACCGCCACCCTCGCCAAACCCGCTATCGAAGCGGTGGAAGATGGCCGAATTCAGTTTGTGCCCAAGCAATACGAGAATATGTACTTCAGCTGGATGCGAGATATCCAAGACTGGTGTATTTCTCGCCAGCTTTGGTGGGGCCACCGCATACCCGCTTGGTACGACGCCGACGGCAACATCTACGTTGCCAGAAATGAAGCTGAAGCCCGGCAAAAATATGCCCTGGCAGCCGACTTGGCACTGCATCAAGATGAAGACGTGTTGGACACCTGGTTCAGCTCAGCACTCTGGACCTTTGGCACCTTGGGCTGGCCAGAACAGACCGAGCGCCTCAAAACCTTCCACCCCACCGATGTACTGGTGACCGGTTTCGACATTATCTTTTTCTGGGTTGCCCGCATGATCATGATGACCATGCACCTGATAAAAGACGACGAAGGCAAGCCTCACGTGCCCTTTAAAACCGTCTACGTCACTGGCCTGATCCGCGATGAACAAGGCCAAAAAATGTCCAAGTCCAAGGGCAATGTCTTGGACCCATTAGACATGATTGATGGCATTGAGCTGGATTCCCTGTTGGAAAAACGCACCGGCAATTTGATGCAGCCCCAACTGGCAGAAAAAATTGGCAAAGCCACCGCCAAAGCGTTTCCCGACGGCATCAATGCCCACGGCACCGATGCCCTGCGTTTTACCCTTTACTCCCTGGCTTCCACGGGTCGCGATATCAACTGGGATATGAAGCGCCTGGAAGGCTATCGTAATTTCTGTAACAAGCTCTGGAACGCCGCCCGTTATGTGTTGATGAACACCGAAGACGAAGATTGCGGCAATAACGGCGAAGCCGTCAGCCTCAGTTTGGCGGATCGTTGGATACGCTCGCGACTAGACGAAACCATTGCCAGTGTCGACAAAGCGATGAGCGCCTACCGCTTTGACCACGCCTCGCAGGCGATTTATGAATTTATCTGGAATGAATACTGCGACTGGTATCTGGAGTTATCTAAACCCGTACTCTGGGATGACAATGCCAGCGCCGAAGCTAAGCGCGGCACGAGGCAAACCCTGATTCAGGTTTTGGAAGCCACCCTCCGCCTGGCCCACCCATTTATGCCCTTTATCACCGAAGAAATTTGGCAACGCGCCGCAGCTATTGCCGGTCTTGGTGGCGACACTATTATGCTTCAGGCCTTGCCCGAGGCGTCAGCCGACAATATCGATGCAGAGGCCATGGCCGATGTCGAATGGCTTAAAGGCTTGATTCTCGCTGTGCGAAATATTCGCGGCGAAATGAACGTGCCGCCGGGAAAATCACTGGACATACTGCTAAAAAATGCCAGCACCCAAGACCGTCAACGTCTACAGGATAATCAGCAATTTCTGACCAAGCTAGCCAAACTGAGCAGCGTGACCGTAGTAGAAGCTGGCGAGGCGACACCCCTGTCCGCCACTCAACTAATGGGGGAGCTGGAAATTTTAGTCCCCATGGCTGATCTCATCGACAAGACTGCCGAGCTGGCACGTCTGGAAAAAGAAAAGCAAAAGCTGGAAAAAGATGTTCAGCGTCTACAAGGCAAACTCAGCAATGAAGGCTTTCTGGCGAAAGCCCCCGCCAATGTAGTGGACAAAGAAAAAGAAAAACTTGCGGCCCAAGTCAGTGCAATCGACAAGCTCAGTGAGCAAATTGAGACCATAAAAGCCTTATAAGCTCGCATTTTAGCAAACTGTCACACGAGTGGCGTGGACAAAACCACGCTACTCGTTATAGTAGTGGTATTAAAAAGGGCTAACCGCCACCACTACAGTGATCGTAGATATGGACTCATCCCCCCGCAAGACAACGCGCACCGCCCCCTCTTTTACAATTTTTTTCAATTTTTGCAGTCCAATAACGCCGGCTCGGCCCGTTGGTTGCATCCTACTGCCCACATAATGTTGCCCTGAGTTAATTTTGAATCTCTACTTTGGAGTGAGTTAGTAATGAGTGAACGCGCCACCGGGACTGTTAAATGGTTCAATAACGCCAAAGGATTTGGCTTTATTACTCGTAACGAAGGGGAGGATGTTTTCGTACATTTTCGCTCTATTCGCGGCGATGGTTACCGCACCCTGGACGAGGGCCAAGCGGTAGAATTCAGCATGGTAGAGGGCCCAAAAGGGCTGCAAGCTGAAGACGTTATAAAGCTATAAGCTGCACGTTACTACCACAACAGCCTGCGGGCCGCCAAACTCATTGAGCCGCCCTTCACGCTTTTATAAATGCTTTTTGCTGCAGGCTGTCTAATAACGCCCTTGCCAATAACGGGTGGGTAAAGACCTTCGTCTTATCCACCCCGCCGCGCCATTCCCCCTTGGGTCGCGGCAACAACACAATCAGCCTGTCTACCTCGTCAGGTTTGCAAAGCACGCCGCCATCACTGATCAACGTTACATTTTCTGCCAATTCCCTTTCTGCCAATTCCTTTTGAATAATGTGTGCCGATCCTCGCCACCGCAAACACGGGTAGCCAGCATGTTTAAGAATGGCAGTTACAGATTGTTGTATTAATTCGTTTTGAATGTCCACGAACACCACCTCATCACGAACCTCTGACGATGGTGGCTGTTTAGGCAAGCTGACTGGCACTGAAACCTTGGCCTCGGTAAACTGACCGGGCTGACTGTTAAACTGAATATCACCGTCCATCAATTGCAAGAGCTTGGCGCATATCGCCAAACCTAAACCGTTGCCTCCAAACTTTCTGCCATAACCACTATCTCCCTGAGCAAACGCTTTAAACAAATTTTTATGCTGATGCACATCAATTCCAATTCCGTTGTCCCAGACAGCAAAAATCAGCCTCCCTGCCTTAGCTTCCTGAAATGAAATCGACCACTTCACAATCCCGTGGGGTTTACTGCCTTGAGAAAATTTTAAGGCGTTATCCAACAATTTGATAACCACCTGACGCAGCCGTAACGGGTCACCGTATACGACCCTCGGCAACCCACCGGCAGGAATAAAATGCAGCTGTTGTGCGCGCCCCGCCAAACGAGGAATATAGTGTTGAAGAATATCGTCCAGCCAGACCATGACGTCAAACGGCTGACACTGCAACTCGACGGCACCGTTTTGCAGGGCTGAATAATCAAGCAAATCATCTAATACCGTTAAAAGATTAGAGGAAGAATCTTGTATCACTTTTACCATTAACTGCTGATCGGCAGTTAATGAACTCTTCAGCAACATTTCAGACATTCCCATTAAGCCATTCATGGGCGTCCGGACTTCGTGTCCTAGCACCTCCAGCAATGCCGAATTATTCGCTGACAGGGGATTCAAACCGGCATCACTCTGGCTTTGCAACAAGGTCTCAAGCCGTCGATTAAGCTGAAAAACCTCCTGCTCTTTGCGCTTAATACCAGTGACATCGGAGTGGGTTCCCACCACTCGTATCACCCGCCCCTCTGCATTGCGCTCCACACTTGCCCGACAGATCACGTCGAGCAAGTGACCATCCCGATGCCGAAGATGATGATCAAAGCGAAACAAATTTCGACGACTGGCAAAGAATGCCTTGATTGCCGCCCTAAATTCACTTTTTTCCGCCTCAGGAATCACCTTTTCAAACATGTCCTTCTCATCACTAGAGATTGCCTCAGCGCCAAAGCCGAGCATCTCTTTCCATGTCTGACTAAAATACGTTTGTTTAGTATTTAAGTCCCAGTCCCACATGCCATCACGGGTCGCCCAAACCGCCATTTCAAAGCGTTTTTGACTTACATTAAGCTGCTGATACAGACGGCTTTGCTCCGCCTGATCTCGAATACTCAGCAAGAAAAATTGGCGCTCCCCCAGCATTACCGCGCTTAATTTCAATTCGACAGGCACATCATTTCCAAGATGGTCAGCCAGAACAAACTCCCTGGCAACATCATCGGAAAGCACACCATTAACAACAGGCATCAGAAAGTGCTGGAACCGGCCAAGGAACCGCGTTGGCAGCAAAGAGTACAGCTGCTCGCCACGCAGGGATTCAGGAGAGTAGCCTAACAAGGGTAAAATTGACTGACTCGCCCGAACAACACGCGCATCTTGTGATAACAACAAACACGGTTCAGGAAAGTCTAAAAACAATTGCTCGGCATCATTTTTCAACACCTCCACTTCTTGAGCCAATGAAAAATACCGCCAAGCGACGAGTATCAATATGATAATTGGCGCAAGTAATATGAGCAGAAGCACTGCGCTATTGAGGTAAAAATTACGTTCAGTGTTAAGCAGATTGTCAGTTTCAATCCCCAGTTTGCTTGCACTGATAATCTGGCGACGATGCACCCCTTGCAGCAAACCCAATAAAACCTGGCGGTCCACTTCTGGAGAAAACGGTAAACTTCTCCCTATCACCTTACTGTTTAGGCCAACATATAATTCTAAAAGCTGGTGTAAATCATTGATCAGAGCCTTCGCATCCGGATCTGGCCATAATCGCAGTGAAGGACGGGCAAGCTGTCGCTGGGCATCCCGCATACGTAATGTCAACGCAACAAAATTTTGCTCACCGGACCGAAGGGCATGCTCATCCAGTATCGCGCCCCGCTGCAACAGCTTATCCAGTTCCAACAAGGTGTTTTCACGCTCAATGTAGCTTTGTACAGCCGCCTCTCTGCTGAGTAACTGCCGATTCCAGCGCGCCTCGTGTTGCCAACTATGAAACACCAACACCAAAACACAGCCAAGTAAAAACAACAGCGTAATCGATATAAAAATGCGAATATGCTTAACTCGCTGGGGACGGGGATCAAAGAAAAAGGATTTGGGCTGTGGCATATTTGCGTGGCCTGAAAACCAAAGCGCGCAGCAGAATGAGCGGCTACCATTCCTTAGTCGCAACGGCGGGAATCAATGAATAGCGTGAAGCTTCTCCCAGAGCGTATGGCAAGCGTCACTTTTCATACGGGGATAATCATAATTATTCTCGTTAAGACCTATCCAAGCCATGCGTATTTTCACCTACCCAGCCTCAGATCAGCCAAAACGCTACTTCTGCAATAAAAATAGCGCAGCCAGACTGCCGAACAATGATCACGCTATATTGGCCGCTAACTGGCCGTGGCAAGCAGCAATAAATGACTACGGGTTCTCAACACTTCGTTCACTCTTCCTGACGGATCGCTGAGTGAGACGGCAGTTTGATTTGGAGGAAAATGCGTCGCGACCTTAGCGGCGACTAATGCTACAATCTGCGCCGGGTAGATTTTATTTCTAAAAAATCAAGGTTTTAACGCTTAATAAGGTACTCCGAAGGCACGTCGTGCGAGGGTTTGGCACCACGCGCATATCGGATTTTCCAGATTGTCGTATGGATGGTTATGTTACTGATACTTAGATTACTTTTTATTGCTTTACTCAGTGCGCTGAATATTTTTGCGCTTTACGCTTATGGCTACAATGTCTTACAGGCAGCCCCTATTGCAACGGTGGTCATTTTGACCATGGTGGCGGTAATACTCGCTCCATTTATTCCCTTGGTAGCAGAAAAAATGCGCAGCCAAAAGGAACGTGGTGTAGTGAAATGGTTTAACGTGAGCAAAGGCTACGGCTTTATCACCCGGGAAGATGGCGGCGGCGATGTATTCGTACACTTTCGTTCAATTCGTGGTCGCGGCAAAGATCGTCGCAGCTTGAACGAAGGCCAGCAAGTTGAGTTTGTTTTGACTCAAGGCGACAAAGGCCCACAAGCCGAAGAAGTTTCCATTCTTTCTTAGTCAGACCGGAATGACCTCCTCAGTAATGGGGAGGTCGTTCAATCGCTACAGCGTTTTCACCTTGGGATTCTGACATTGAATCTGCCAGCTTATGGTAACTGTCTCGCAGCGCTAAAAGCATACGCTTAAGCTGTAAAAGCTCCTTATCCTGTTCCGCAACCCGATGATTCAACGCCGCCAACAAGTCTTCTTGATATGCAACCTGGGTTTGCAGTTCTACCACTTGTGCCTGAAGATCAGCGCTCATCGTTTACTTCCTCAACATCATAATTCAATAGTAAGCCATGCAGGCTACCGGCAAGGACGCGATTATAATACCTATAGAGGGCGAAGACCTTTGCATAAGCTGGAATTTTGTACACTAGCGATGAAAAAGCCCTTCTGTAGCGAATAAAGGAGACACGCATGTCACGATTAGTTTACTCCACCCAGCAGGGCCGCCTGTGCCCCGAGTGCGAACATCCCGTGGAAAACTGTCAGTGCAAGAAAAAGCAATTCACCCCTGAAGGCGATGGTATCGTCCGAATACGCAGAGAAACAAAAGGCCGTAAAGGCAAAGGGGTCAGTATCGTTTCTGGCTTGTTACTCAACGAAGATGAACTGAAGTCTCTAGCTAAAGAGCTAAAGCGTAAACTGAGTAGTGGCGGCAACATTAAAGACGGTGAAATCGAGTTTCAAGGCGACCACCGGGACAAAATCAAAGCGGTACTAGAAGGCAAAGGCTTTACCGTAAAGCTCGCAGGGGGTTAATTCGGATTAGTTCAGGCACGAGTCCTTACCAGCGGTGCTCAGCGCCTTTTTAAGCCATATCAACGCTCCCTATCTAAAAACTTAAGGAGCACAGGCCCTGCTTTAACAAAAAAGAGCTAGCGATTGGGAATATCCAGCTTGCGCATCTTTTCTATTAAGGTCGTGCGCCGCAGTCCCAAATGCCCTGCCGTACGACTCACCACGCCATGGTGAACAGATAAAGCTTCAGAAATCAGCGTTTTCTCCATTTCCTGCATTTTCAACTTTAAGTCCAAAGGCTGTTCGGCCGAGATTATCGATACCGGTGCAGTTGTTGCCACATCAAGGTCTGGCCGGTATTTCTCGGGTAAATCCGCAACCCCCACCAAGGCGTCCGCATGCATAATTAAAAGCCGTTCAAGCAAATTAGCCAGTTCGCGAATATTGCCAGACCAACTTGCCTGGCTCAGCGCCGCTATTGCTGCGGGGGTCAACCGCAACAAGCCCAAGCCTTCCGCCTCTAGCTGCACTACAATTCTATTAATCAACAACGGAATATCTTCCCGGCGCGCATCTAAAGCGGGAACCTCAATGGGGAAAACATTTAACCGGTAGTACAGGTCTTCTCGAAAATCGCCACTGCCAATCATCGCCTCAAGGTCACGATGGGTAGCGGCCACGATTCTAACGTCCGCCTCTTGGCTCACACTCGAACCCACCCGCTCAAAACGGCGTTCTTGTATTACTCGCAGGATCTTCACCTGCATATCCAGCGGCATATCACCAATTTCATCAAGGAACAGCGTACCTCCCGCCGCCAATTCAAAACGACCTGCACGACTAGAAATAGCGCCAGTAAACGCGCCTTTTTCATGGCCAAACAGTTCACTTTCTAACAGCTCGCGAGGAATAGCGCCGCAATTTACCGGCACAAAAGGACCATTACACCTAGGAGAAAGCCGATGAAGATTGCGTGCAACCAATTCTTTGCCCGCCCCCGATGGGCCCGTGATTAATACCGTGACCGATTTGTCCGCAACCCGGTGCAACATACTTCGCAAATGTATTATTGCCAGGCTGCTACCCACCAAACCATCATCAACAGAGTCATCTACCGACTCGGGGCCACGATGCTGCACCCTAGCCAATACGTCAAGTAACGACTGATATGGCAGGGTCTCGGGAATCTGCAAAGGAATAACGCCACTAGCAACAACGGCAGAAGGTGAATCAAGCATCTCGATAATCGGAGTGCTCGACGGAAGCCTCGCCAGCACCGAGTGCTGCGACACCGCGTCACCGGCCTTTATAACTGCATCCACATCTCCAGACGCCGTTGAATGCACAACGGTTTCGCCCAAACTTTCTAACACCGCAGACAAACGAAGGGCAACGGGGTCATCGGCAAGGATTAGAATTTTCACAGCAGCGCGCCTTTATTCACTCCATGCGCTCAAAAATAGTCGCATCGAGTACGGTAAATGACGAAATTTTGACACAAAAGCTACGCCACCACCAAGAATAAAAGATTACGTCATTATTTCGACAGTACGCCTAACGCCAACTTGCCCGATCGCCGTGGTTCCTGCACAATTCGGCCGTCTTTGATTACCCCGGAAAACCGCCATGCTCGACACACCACCTATTTACTACCTAAGCTGGGATGAGTTTCATCGGGATACCCGAAGCCTAGCAAAACAGCTAGCGTCGACCCCATGGAAAGGCATTATCTGCATCGCCAGAGGTGGGCTGGTGCCCGGCGCCATCTTGGCCAGGGAACTCAATCTTCGCTTGGTAGACACCCTCTGCATCGCCAGCTACGACCACGACAAACAAGGCGAAATCAGCATACTGAAAAGTATTGAAAGCGATGGTGAAGGCTATCTATTAGTAGATGATTTGGTGGACTCGGGCAAAACCGCCGAGATTGCCAAGCAAATGCTACCGAAGGCCTGCTTTGTCACCGTGTATGCCAAACCTAAAGCCAAAGCACTGGCTGATATCTATGTCAAAGAATTCTCTCAAGACACCTGGATCCATTTCCCGTGGGATATTCAATACAGCTACAGTGCCCCCCTGGTAGGTGGCTAACCCTTTACTCTGCACAAGTTTTTGATTAACGCGAAGCAAGACTATAGAATCCCCGCCCGAACAATGTTTTCGCCCCGGTGGCACAGCTGGATAGCGCGGCCCCCTCCTAAGGGGCAGGTCAGAGGTTCAAATCCTCTCCGGGGCACCACTTTAGAACACCCAGCCTATGCTGGGTGTTCAAATATTGGGCCGAGCACATTTTTCACGACACCACCTCGAAAGTCGTTACCCACATTAATAGTCAATAACTGACCGTTGCCCCCATAACCAACAATTAATGTAGCTCACTCCCATACTGTGACCCGACTCCCATTATCTATAAGTCTTTTAGAAAAGACTGGATAGTATCGTTAGATACTGACTAAAGTAATAAACTGCTTTTTATTGCCAACAGAACATAATTGGCGCACAAACTGCACAGACAATGAAAATTTCCAGCACGGACCGATGGTAATTTAACAAGTCGAAGGATAATTTAGAAATTACCCAGAGGTTAGTGATGCAAGCTCTTGCCCTACTTTTTAATACTTTTGCCGCCTTGCTACGATGGACTGGAAATCTAAGTATTATCTTAGCCATTGCCTACAGCATATACTTCCAACTCATTAATAGCGTAGCTGTCGCCACTATTACGATAGCAGCACTGTGTAGCTTATTATTTTGTATCCACTTGGCATCCAGTACGCTCCAAAACATCGCTAATGCTACTGCCGCGATTCATATCAGGCATTAACTGAAAACCCTCACTCAGGATCACCCAGAAAACCAATCCGGCAACATAAGGACAGCAAGGCCAATTAGTGTCAGGATGAACGAGACAAGGCGATAAAAATATTGGGGGGGGGGGGGAAGACAGAAGAAGGCAAGAGAACTAACCACCTGTCAATGCAACAAGTAGAAACTTCTTAAAAGCGCATATAGAAATATGCAGGAAAATTAAGCGTCTAGAATAGTATTTAGACTTAGGAGGTCAAATTTTAATTCGTTGAATAATCAACTAGGAATATGGCGGACCGGACGGGACTCGAACCCGCGACCTCCGGCGTGACAGGCCGGCATTCTAACCAACTGAACTACCGGTCCGCATACTTCCTAACACTCGAATTTTGGTGGGTGATGACGGGATCGAACCGCCGACCCTCTGCTTGTAAGGCAGATGCTCTCCCAGCTGAGCTAATCACCCTCTCTCGTTCGAGTGAGGCGCATTCTACAGTAACCACCCGCCTTGTCAAACACTAGGAGACGTTTTTTTTAAATTTTTGTGAATTTCCTATCTTGCTGATTTTGTTCATTATTTAACCACCCGCAAGAATCAATAGGCTCGAGTAAAATGGCACCTTATAATTGCCCAGTACTTCGCGCTGTACACAGCTGTGATGGCTGATTAACATTAGCGCCATCCTCCAGATCACCACCAACGATTACCGTTATATTTAAGAGACTTAACCTTGGAAATTTACAAAGAATTCACCTTTGAAGCAGCTCATCGCCTTCCCAACCTGCCAGAAAATCATAAATGTCGACGGCTACATGGGCATAGTTTTGTCGTGCGGCTTTACGTCAGCGGTGAAATTGACACCCATACCGGATGGTTAATGGACTTTTCCGATATCAAAGTCGCTTTTGCTCCTATCTACGATCAACTCGACCATTACTACCTCAACGACATTCCAGGTCTAGAAAACCCCACCAGCGAAATTATAGCCCAATGGGTCTGGCAACAAACCAAACCTAGATTACCTGCCCTATCCGGGGTCGAAATAAGAGAAACCTGCACCAGCGGGTGTCTCTATCGCGGTCCAAACCTATAAACCTCAGCACCAGTGTTGGGCGCAACGTGCTCAAGAGCGACTTGTCGGTGAATTTCAGTAACAGGTTACACAAGTCAAGTCTTGACGTAACACTTATTCACAGATATAGCCCTAAAAGGTAAAACAGCCACCTTAGGCACGACACATCAACACCATTATCATAATAATTATGTAAGTATATGAATTTATTGAATTTTAATAAAATGACTAAAATTTGAACAATTTGTTACACCCCTGATAAGCTCTCTGTTAGCTGGACAAACTGACAACTTGTCCACCAAGTTACCCACAGATATTGTGGACAACATTTTGTAACTTTAAGCAAATCGTTATACCCCGCATCTTTAGGCTTAGTGAGTGCTGCACACATTTGCAATTGATCACTACTGCACAAATTCAAGTTATTTTTCATCGCGATGCACCAAGCTGATTGTCACTAAAAAGTCACAAATAACTTTATTGTCATATTAGTGTCATGTATCTGTCACACAATGGCGCCCGGTTCTGAAACACCGCTGTGTCAACGTAGCTTTAATAGCACTAAAACGTACGACCTGAATCGAACACCTACAACTGCACCAACGAATGAGGGAGCCATGATTAAAAACCCCGCGATGAAACGAGTTCAACCACGACAGATTCTTGCCGCCGCGATTTTAGCCGCTACAAGCTCCTTGGCTGCCGCCGATCCTGCCCATTTACAACTGTATGTAGATAGCAACAGCAAGCAGGTATTTACCGAGCCCGGTCCCGGCAGAGTCAAACTGGGCACATTTCAGGCGGTTGAATCGCAACCAAGCACCAATGCCGCAAGTTTAAAGATGGGTAAAAAAGGCCTGGAAATAAGTTCTGCTAAAGGCGATTTTAAAATGTCGATAGGGGGGCGCATTCATATGGATGCCAGCACCCATACCAATGACAGCCTCATTGAGAAAAGCTCAGGCGACCCAGTCGAAGCGACTTCAGGTAGCAGCATTCGTCGTGGACGCATTGCGCTAAAAGGCGTGTTGTACAAGGACTATCAATTTATTCTGGAAACCGATTTCGCCGGAGACAGTGTCTCCATGAAGGATGCAATGGTCACCTACACCGGTGTGAAAGCTTACGAGCTGACCGTGGGTAACCAAAAACATGCCGTCAGCATGGAAATCCAAGAAAGCTCCAATGACATTATGTTTATTGAACGCTCACTATTATCCGCTCTCACGACGCCACATTTTGATCGAGCCATGGGCATCAATCTAAAAACCAAAGGTGACGACTGGTCGCTGCAGGGCGGTATTTACGGTGATGCTATTTCGTCTTCAGGTGATGGTGCAGATGAAGGCGGCGGCTGGGGTGTCCGTGGCACTATCGCCCCCATTAACGAAGCGAACAAGCTTATTCATTTAGGTGCTAGCCTTGGCCAGCGGCAAGCAAACGACAATAACAAGCTGAGCAACAGTAAAACGCCCCGGGCACGTTATGAGACCACCGCTATTTCTGACCTGTACCTGACGAACACCGGTAGCATTGATGGCTTTGAGGATATTAGCTTCGTCGGAGTTGAAGCAGCAGCCATGCATGGACCATTTTCAATTCAAAGTGAATACGGCCAAACCAGCATCAATCGTGACGTCGGCCGCAACCTCAGCTTTGACGCATATTACGTGCAAATGGCATGGACACTAACTGGCGAAACACGTCGGTATAAAGGCTCAGACGGCGAATTTAAGGGACTCAAGCCCGGCAAGGTATTTGATCCTGACCAAGGAAAATGGGGCGCCTGGGAGCTAGCCATACGGCTAGACGAATTGAGTTTAAATGATGTGGACGTAGTCGGCGGTGAACAAAAACGCCTGACCCTGAATCTAAACTGGTATTTAAACGACAATCTACGGATTTTGATGGGATATAGCCGTGCCTACGACGTGGAAGACTCACCGCTAATGCAAATAGGTGGCGATGAACCTGATAATGTAGACGTATTTATGATCCGCACGCAATTGGCGTTTTAAGTGCAACAAGCACTCCCCGCCCTTATTGGCTGGGGAGTGTTACGCTACATTAATAGGTTGGAAGCCCCGAACCTAACTCGGCATCATGCTGCTTAGAAAGATGCTCGGTCGCGGCCTTTAATGCATCCAATCTAGTTGTGAATGACGCATCTCCCGGCAAACCACCGTTCATGTTCTTCAATGTGTTAGTCACTGAAGTATTCATACCAACCAGATACAGGTGCTTACCGCTGCTTAGCGCGTCTGCCGCGATATTTTCTACTGCCATCACCGCCGACACATCCAAATAAGGGACGCTGGTAAAATCCAGAACCAGAATCCTGCTGCCCGGTTCACAATGCTCTCTTACCCTATGCCCCAAATCTGCCGCAGCACCAAAGCTTAAGGGGCCAGAAAAGTCGAACAACATCACCGCATCACCAGCGTCATTTAGCAACGCCTTCTCTTCAGGCGAATCTAAATGCTCTGGACGATAGCGCAGGTTTTCAATTTGCAGCTGCGCCACCTGTCTTACAAAGCTCAACGCCGCTAACACGACACCCGCAGCCACAGCTGTAATCAGGTCCACAAATACCGTCAGCCCCAATACCATTACCATCAACAGCAAGTCCCAACGGGGACCTTGGTGAGCGCGCTTCAAGTAATTCCAGTCAACGATATCCAGCCCGACTTTAACCAGAATACCCGCCAGTACAGCAAGGGGGATATTGGCGGCCAACGGTCCCAGACCTAACACAATAGCCAGCAACAAAAGAGCATGCACAGCACCAGAGGCACGAGTTTTACCGCCAGAACGGATATTCACAACCGTACGCATTGTTGCACCGGCACCGGCGATCCCACCAAATAAACCAGAGAAGGTATTACCAATACCCTGGCCAATCAGTTCACGATTACTGTTGTGGCGGGTGCGCGTCATATTATCTGCCACCAATGAGGTCAACAAACTATCTATCGCCCCCAGCAAGGCCAGAATCAATGCCGCTTCTATGACCAAAAACAACTGACTTTGCTCTGGCATAACGGGCAGGTGCAGACTGGGCAAACCACTGGGGATATCACCCAGCACCGGCACATCCAACACGCCATAGGCCAACAGACCACCGACAACTAGGGCTGCCAATGGCGCAGGCACATATTTACCCACCGACGCAGGCCAAAAATACACAAGCGCCAAAGAACCTAAGCCCAATAATAAATTGGCAACATGGATATCCCCCAAGGCCGTAGGCAAATGGCCGAGTGCTCCAAGAGTACCGCTTGGCGATTCATGCCCCAGTAGCGGACTGAGCTGCAAAATAATGATAATGACACCGATCCCGCTCATAAAGCCGGAAATAACCGGGTAAGGCACCAAGCGAATGTAAGCACCTAAGCCCAATATGCCAAACACCACCTGAAAAAGCCCCGCCAGCACTATCGCGGTAAAAATTAGACTCGCATCGCCAGACAAGCTGGCGAAAAGGCCAGCCAAAACCACAACCATGGGCCCCGTTGGCCCAGAAATTTGTGATGCAGTGCCACCGAATACGGCAGCAAAAAAGCCGACAAAAATAGCCCCATATAAACCGGCCATCGGTCCCAGTCCGGATGCAACACCTAAGGCCAAAGCCAGTGGCAGTGCGACAACACCGGCGGTAATACCGCCGGTGAGATCACCCCGAAGATGATCTAATTTCATACTGCGTCTCCATTGGCCACAGCGTTCAAGCTCTGATCCATAAACTTGCGATAACGTTCATCCATCACTTCAAACTGACCGCTCTCTTCATTGAAGCACAGCACCTCACCACTACCGATGTTGTATACCCAGCCATGCAGAGTAAGTCGGCCATTGGCAAGTTTTGCAGCAACCGAAGGATGCGTTCTAAGATGCTGAAGTTGTAGCAGCACATTCTCTTGCGTGACTTCGTCTAAATGCTCATGGCTTATTTCACCACGCCGCTCTTTAACGACTGCCGTTGCTGCACTGCAATGTCCCAACCACTCGCGAACATGGGGCATTTCGTCCAGTTTCTCAGGCGCAATTGCACCCTTGACCGCGCCGCAGTCCGTGTGACCGCAGACCACAATATGGGAAACACCCAAGCCTGCCACTGCAAATTCTATCGATGCGGTCATACCACCCGTTTGATTTGTTCGAGGTGGCACAACATTGCCGGCATTACGACAAATAAATAGCTCCCCTGGCTGAGTCTGCGTTACCAAACTGGGATCAACCCGGGAATCAGAGCAAGTAATAAACAACACTTCTGGGCTTTGCCCACCAGCTAATTTTTGAAAATCAGCCTTTTTATCAGGAAAAACGTCCTTCTGAAATTTCGCAACCCCTGAAATAATCTGCTCCATAACTGCGTCCTCATTTTGCTTAGAATATGAAGTAAGAGAAAATTATCGGTTGATAGTTTTATAGAAACATATAGCATTTACTAATCAGATTTAGTTATCAGCCGAGTTTACTGAAATGCAAAACAAGTCCCCCAGCATTGCTCAAATAAAATACTTTGCCACTGTTGCCGAGCTTTCAAATTATCGAAAAGCCGCCGACGAACTTGGCGTCAGCCAACCTGCACTAACCGCGCAAATCACCAACTTAGAAACGCTTTTAGGCGTGTCTCTATTTGAGCGGTCCCGAGCGGGCACACAACTTTCCCCTGCTGGCCGAGAATTGCAACAGGCAGCGCAACAAGTATTGTTGTCGATGCGAGGCTTTGAAGAATTAGCCACCGTTATTTCCAAAGGCCATCAAACCACGTATAAACTTGGCGTGCCTCCCACAGTGGGCCCTTATTTATTGCCCCATGTACTACCCGACCTGCACCAAAAACATCAGTCCCTTAAACTTCACGTAAGAGAAGCCGCCCACAAAATACTGCTTAGAGAGCTGGAAAAAGGCAGCTATGACCTGGTCTTGGTACCTCTACCGTTACCCGCGTCTCTTTCTCATTTTTCGGTAGAGCCGTTATTTACAGAATCCTTGAAATTTGTCGTCCCTAGCGACCATGCCCTTGCGGGCACAAAGGGGGTGGCCGCTAAAAACCTCAAAGGCGAGAAAGTATTAACGCTAGAAGAGCAACATCACTTTCACCATCAAATTCAGGAAACCTGCGAACGTCATGGCGCACTCATTCAGCCCGACTATGCCGGTACCAGCTTAGATACTTTGCGACAAATGGTGGTAATGGGAATGGGCGTGGCATTTTTACCCGCTCTCTACGTTCACTCCGAACTCCACCACCCTAAAGCCTTGCACGTATGTGAGTTGATCAACAATCCCATTACACGGCAGCATGGATTGGTATGGCGATCTGCGGCACCCAATCGATCTTTTTATCGAAAAGTGGCCGCAGACATCCGTAGAATTATTGAAAAACGCTTGGGAAATGTTCTGGAAATAAACTCCTAAAACAAAGCTAACTATTCACGTTTTACGGTAAGTCTTGGTAGCGACCATCGTCGTTAAAACCTTGCTTATCTTTGTAAAACTGCATAATAGCTGGCAGGTCTTGTTGATAGTCACCGGAGGGATAAAAAGCCTGCATAATGCCAGCCTGCTTGGTTTTAGTATCCACAAAACCAAGATAGATGGGCACCCCAGCCCCCACCGCAATGTGATAAAACCCAGCCTTCCAGTTATCAACCCGGGTTCGGGTGCCTTCAGGGGTGATCAACACCAAAAGCTGTTCGCGTTTTTTATACTGCGCCACCATTTGCTCTACGGTATTTCTCGCCTCTCGGCGATCGATAGCAATCCCCCCAAACCAGCGCATAATGGCCCCTAATGGCCCTTTGGGAAACAACGTGTGCTTCCCCATCCAATGCACATCCATTCCCAGCACAAATGCCGCAACCATCATGGTGGGAAAGTCCCAATTACTGGTATGCGGCGCGGCAATTAATACGCATTTATCATCGGCAGGCTTCTCACCCACAATTTTCCAACCGATTAAGCGGGTACAGATTTTAAAAAAGTATCTAAAAAAACCACTAACAACTGGCGTTTTAAAAATTGTTTGTTTTTGCATCTCGGCGCTAAACGCTCCACATCAATCTAATGGACTGAATACATTTATCGTCATCAATCTTTAAAACACGCCGCCTCACCACTACGATCACCCTGCATAGCCGTAAGTAAATCGTCTTTGCTGAGCATACCTGCGTTCCACGTAGCCACCTGTTCCAGTGCATCGGCCACACTGTGATCTCTTGCGTACAGCAGTGCCTGCTTGGTTCCACGAATCGCCAATGGTGATTTGCGCGCAATTTCTTGAGCCAGTTCAGAGACATTTTCGATCAAAGACTGATAACTCTCATAATTGGCATTCACCAAACCCAAGCGTGCCGCCTCAGCAGGCTTAACCGCACGCCCCGTAAACGCCAACTCTCTTGCCACACCTTGAGGGATCAAACCAGGAAGACGCTGCAAGGTGCCCACATCCGCCACAATCCCAATATCAATTTCTTTAATAGAAAATACGGCGCCGTCGCTGCAATAACGCATATCACAGGCACTAACAAGATCAACACCACCGCCCAAACAACTGCCATGGATAGCGGCAATGACCGGTTTGCGGCAGCGCTCAATGGCAGAAATATTGTTCTGCAAACGCAACACGGTTTGACGAAACCGCTCTGCTAGCCGAGCCTGATCCATGATCTGCCCGTCGGTATCGGGAAGGAGATCGGCAAACATCGCCAAGTCTATCCCCGCACAAAAATGCTTACCTTCGCCACAAAGCACCACGACTCTGACATGAGGCTCGGCATCCAACCACTCAAAAGCCTGCTGCAGTTCATCCCACATAATCGGGTTCATCGCATTGGCTTTATCAGGACGATTAAGCGCCAGCCAGGCCACATGCCCTTCTAAACGTAGTGCGAGAGCTTCATAACTTGGCGTTTCAACATTTATCATTATTGTGTTCCCCATGCGGTTAAATATTCTTCTAGTTTCAACTCCGGCAACAGCTTTGATCCACCATCACGCGTACCCAAGTAAATAAACCCAATAATAGCGTCATCTGCGGACAAGCCAAGACCCGTCTTCACGGTTTGATCATAGGCATTTACTCCTGTACGCCATATACCGGCATACCCCAAAGCTTCGGCTGCCAGCAATAATCCCTGAGCGGCACAGCCTACGGTTAATTTCTGTTCAATTTCAGGGACTTTAGGATGAGCACTTATTTGTGCATACACTACTAATATTAGGGGCGCTCGCAACGGTTGTTTGCGAAATTTAGCCAACGCCTCTTCTGTCAACTCAGGGTCGCGTTTTTCCGCGGCCGCCGCAAACAGTTCGCCAAGCTGCAATCGCGCATCACCGCGCACACTTAAAAAACGCCAAGGTCGAATCCAGCCATGATCCGGCGCCCGACTTGCCGCTGCCAACATGGTTTGCAGCGCTTCTTCGGTGGGGGCAGGTTCGGTGAGCTTTGCAGAGGAGTTACGTCGCAATAGCAGTTCTATGGCGTCCATTATAAAAAATCCTGTCGATCCAATTAGGGAGATTGTGGCGGATGCTACGCATAGCAAACAGCGAAGCTTAATAAATATGGTCTAGGGAGGAATCACTTAAAATGAAAAAAAGATACCACCAACAGCAAGCTTATTTAGGGCATATTCAAACATGAATTCCCACTGCTGTCTTGGCTGAGATGGCAAATGAACACCGCCATCAATACACAACTGATAACGGCTTGAGAGAATCAGGAAAGGGGAAAATGTCGATTAAATTCTTCAGCGTAATGCTCAATCCACTCTGCGGCCGCTTGCTCGCTGCTTAAACAGCGATCTTCTTGTTGTGCCACTTCACGGCGATAGAGCTCTATCTGACATAGCTGCTCCACCATCCTCGCCTGAAATGTATCACGTAGAGACGTAAACTGAATGCCAACATGAAAGGCATTCTCATGCTCCTGACACCACACCACCACCCCCCGCCCGGTAAAGTTCTGGCAAAGTGATGGCACCGCAAACTCAATTTGGCTACCAGCAAAAATAGGCTGATTGACGCAACAGCAAACGCCGCCACCACTGACATCATGCAGCCGCGCATTGCAGACTTGTGGCGGCTCAATAATTCTAACGTCCACCGGAATATCACTTGGATGACGAAGGAACTCTCTCATATTTGCCTCTTATACCACCGTGGCTCTTATTAGGAAGTCAGTACACAACGCTGATACCTCGCGCATCGCAACGTTGTATAGAGACGCCTCTGCAGTAAGCCACACTACACACATCCTGTGTAATCCGTAGAAACCGAGTTGACGATGCCCGTCATAAACCCTGCGGACATTCGCCATAGCCCCATCGGTATTCCCTTAGAAAATCAGTAAGAGAGTTTAATCTTTCATCCAGCCAGCATAGGGAGAAGCTTTAGTTAATTCGACGCCCGCCTTCCAGCCCCGCAGACGAATAGCCTCTCTGGACATTTCCACATCGTCACCATTCATCACATTATGATCAAAGTGATAAATCGCGCTGATATCACCTGAGCAAGCCTTGTCATCATAAGCTTGAGCTTTTTCAACAGCGGCTTCTCGCTTATCCAAGTAAGCCGTCCACGCAGCGTTGCCGTGGCGGCCCCGAAGCATTTTTTCGCTGACAGTGGGCGACAACACCGCAGCCGAGGCATTGTTACCGCCAAAGCCTTTTGAGTTGAGAACGGCTAAATCCATAGCACCCGGCTCTAAATGCATATGCTCGGCCTGCAGTTGCAAGTTGCTGTCATGAACGTCTTCAGCAATATGATCGATGGTGGCAATACCCGCCAGAATATTCTCATTCCAGACCCCAAGGCTGGCGATCAGCTGATCGCCAGAGGCCGCGCCGATACTATGTCCCAAGTAGGCTTTTATTGCGCCCACTGGCCATTTTTCGATACCGAATACCTTGGCGGTTTCATTCAAAATATGCGATTCCGTTACTCGGTTCTGAGGCGTACTGGTACCGTGGGCCTGAACAAAGCTGCGTTGGCGAATTGAATCGCTACCCAAAATAGATTCAGCGGCAGCCAGGGTTTTGGCAATGGTGAGATAATTGCCAATGCCGGGGCCAGAGATGGATTTTTTAAAGCCATCGGCATTCACAAACACATCTGGAACCGAGCTGTGAATTTGCGCACCCAGCTCAAGGGCCAAGCTGTCATCAAACAAGACAATAAACTGCGCGGATTCAGAAATAGTAAACCCACAGTTGCTGCTAAACGGGCGACTAGAACGACGATAATCCGGCTCAGATAAGCCTTTTGCTGCGTCCAGTTTCAATAAGCCGTCGTCGGTAGCTAATGCTCCCATCGTGGTATAACCGTCGATGATTCGAGGATCCAGACCCGCCTCTGCCACACCGACAACGGCCACCCGAGTATTACCCGCTTTAATATCATTTACAGCCAAACGCATATTGTAGAAAAAGGTGGCACAGGCGCCGAGGCTGGGCGCCGTGGTACCAACATTGCCTAACACATACGCACTGACAAAATCACCAGGCATATCTGCAAGGCCCAAAGCCAAGTTTTTGGAGCTGACCCGGCGACCATCTGCCCGGGACATCAACAAACCACCCATGCCGTTATCGTCAAGCTGGGCCATCGCCGAGCTGGCATACACCCCGATTTGGTCGGGATGTACGGCATCCATCACCGTTTGCCAATCGATACCCATTGAACCCAGGGCATCAGATGCGCCATAAATAGCCATTTGCAAACCCCGCGGATGATTCCGCGAAGCGTAGAGTTTAGAGGGATCAAAACCGCTAGGGAGCTGGCCCGCCGTCGACACATCGATGCGACGATGGCTTGGCATCAACACATCGCAGGCATCGGCCATTGTCACTTTCACCTTGCCGTCACCCAGATCAGTGACCGACCACTGCTCAGGAATAACATCAGGCAGCTGCCGAGCACGGGTCACAAAAGAGAGTTCACCGCCACTGCCAGCAATGGACATGCGCTTGTTAAAAGGCACTTTTTCAATATCAAACAAACCGTCTTCAATACGACGAATAAGCGTATGCTCGAGGATGTACTCGCGTTGCTCTGGGGTGAGCTCCCCTCTCGACATGTCCAGCCCCATCACCGACGCCAGGCTGCGATAAGTTCGGTCAGCGCGTGCAGAGTCCAATGCATCAATCACCATTCGGCGATAACCATGATGAAAAGAACTTCTTCCGGCGGGGTTAATCCCACCAAATCCAACAATTACGGGCAACTGGCTCACAACAACTCCTAAACAGGCACTTATTTAATACCCGCAAGTCTAGCTCCTGCTCATCGAAGGTAGATATTATATTTCCGCCATTAGATATGGCATTATCGCCACATGAAGAAAATTTCACTTTTAGCCTTTCAAGATGCCCTTGCCACCAGCATTAGCTTGCCGATGGAATTGTTCAATGCGGTGAACAGCGTTTCTCGGCTCATGTCTCGCCGGGACAGCTTGAGCATTGAGCTCATAGGACTAGAGCCTGGCCTATTAGAATTGTCCGGTGGTTTAAAAGTGTCGCCGACTCGACTATTTGACCCCGACCAGCATTACGATATTGTGATTATCTCCAGCCGCTGGCGACATCCTCACCTCGGCTCACCCACCGACCCCAAAGTAAAAGCATGGCTGAAATCCTTGGCAGATGCCGGTAGCGATATTTGCGCCGTGGGTAATGGCAGTTATTTTCTGGGGGAAGCAGGCCTGCTTGACGGTCGAGCAGCCACCACTCATTGGCACTACTTTGATGATTTTGCCAAACGCTATCCCAAGGCCCAGCTCAAGCGGGATTACCTCATCACCCAAGCCGAAAATATCTATTGCACCGGCAGCGTTAACGCCGCTGCCGACCTGATTATTCACCTGATTGATCGCAACTGGGGCGCGCTTACGGCGAGACGGGTGGCCCAGCAGTTTTCCCCAGAAAGCCGACGCCCCTTCTCCCGCAATACTTATCGAGTAGACCGCAGCGACTTACACGGCGACGAGACCATTGCTCTACTTCAAGAATGGTTAGTCAGAAACATGAGCAAAAACCTCCGATTAAATGATTTAAGCGAACAAAGTGGGCTCAGCGAACGCAGCCTATTAAGACGATTTCGCAAAGCCACCGGCCAAAGTCCGCTCAGTTACCTACAACGACTGCGAATGGACTTGGCAGAAGACCTGCTCAAAAACAGCAATCTCAGCATCGAAGAAATTGGCCAGCAATGTGGCTATCAAGACCGAAGCTATTTTGGCAAACTTTTTAAAGACCACGCCTCAGCTCAGCCTGGCGCTTATCGTCGGGCGGTACGCCGCAAACTGTTTGCAGTGAAGAACGCCCCCGAAAAAGAAACTCGCTGACTCGTGCCCTGCCCCGGTATCCCACACGCACTAGTTGGTATAAAGTGCCGGTCCGGAGAGCGCAAATGAGAAAAAATCCCATGCCAGAAGTAGGAAAAACCAGCACCCTAAATGTCATTCGGGAATCCGGTAACGGTTTTATCCTTGATGGCCAGGAACTGGGCGAAATTTTTCTGGGCAGACGACAAGCGCGAGGAGACTGCGCGCCCGGCGACACCGTCACCGTTTTTCTCTATCCCGATGCCGACGGCGCCACCACAGCCACCACACTGACACCCAAAGCCCAACTTGGCGAAGTCGCGCTATTGAAAGTCGCCGACGTCAACGACACCGGCGCATTTATGGACTGGGGGCTAGAAAAAGACCTACTGCTACCCTATGCAGAACAACTCGGCACACCCCGCGCCGGTCAGGAATTGCTCATTATTATTTATCAGGATAAGCGCGGGCGATTAGTCGCGTCGATGAAACTGGATGAGTTTATTGAAGATAACGGGCCAGCCCTCACTCCCGGAACAGAGGTCTCCATCATCGTCGCCAACAAAACCGAACTGGGGTATAAGGCGGTTATCAATCACCAGCGCTGGGGGCTGTTATACGACAGCGAGCTACGCCGCCCGCTGACACGCGGCGAGCAACTGCAAGCCTATATCAAAAAAACCCGTGACGATGAAAGAGTCGACTTAACACTGACCGCGCCAAAACGTATTACGGTGCCAAATCTTAGCGAACAGATTTTAGAAAAACTCGCCGAAAACGATGGCTACCTCGCGCTGGGTGACAAAAGCCCACCCGAGACCATTTATCGTATATTTGGCGAAAGTAAAAAGTCATTCAAGCAGGCAATTGGCCGCCTTTATAAAGCGGGAAAAATTGCTATTGAAGAGCGCGGCATTCGGCTTAAACAGTAAGTCCCTAAACAGTAAGTCCCTAATAAGCAACAGCAAACCCAGGCACGCTAAGCCGCCGGGTTGCTGTTACTGCAATACTGAATCTCAACTCCGACCCAAACGCTTTTTCACCGCCTCACCCGCCGATGCAATCAGCACATAAAACAACGGCACAAACACGGTGGCAACAAAGGTCGCAACTAACATACCGCCAATAACCCCTGTACCCAACGCAGTTCGAGCGCTGGCGCCCGCGCCACTAGACAAAGCCAGCGGCAAGCACCCTAAGGTAAAGGCTAAGGAGGTCATCACAATGGGCCTGAAGCGCAGACGCAAAGCCTGCAGTGCAGAGTCAACAATCGAGGTGCCCTTTTCTCGCTGCTGCATAGCAAACTCGACGATCAAGATCGCATTTTTACTGGCCAAACCAATCAGACAGACCAGACCGATTTGAAAGTAAATATCGTTTTCAAGTCCCCGCGCCCACATT
Organism: Spongiibacter sp. IMCC21906; assembly: GCF_001010805.1. Classification (NCBI taxonomy): domain Bacteria; kingdom Pseudomonadati; phylum Pseudomonadota; class Gammaproteobacteria; order Cellvibrionales; family Spongiibacteraceae; genus Spongiibacter; species Spongiibacter sp. IMCC21906. The sequence continues at coordinate 2,704,976 of NZ_CP011477.1, forward strand.
GCAGCGATGGCGCCCAATAGAGCAAAAGGCACTACCATAATGACCGCAGCAGGCATCATCCAGCGTTCGTACTGGGCGGCCAAGATTAAAAACACCATAACCAGGGCAAGCACAAATGCCTGAGTACCACTACCACTAGCCGCTTTCTCTTGATATGCCGTACCAATCCAGCCCAATGTGTAATCAGCGCCAAGTTTTTGGCTGGCAACGTCTTGTAGTGCATCCAAAGCGTCACCCGAGCTATAACCCGGCGCGGCGCCACCAAGAATTTTGGCCGACGGAAAACCATTAAAGCGTGCCACCGCATCAGGCCCCACCACTCTCTGCACATTTAACAGGCTGCTTAAGGGCACTAGCTGACCACTATCCGAACCGACGAACACGTGGCTCAAGTCTTCGGGAGAGCGTCTAAACTCTTCTTCTGACTGAAGGTTAACCTGAAAACTGCGACCAAACAGAGTGAAATCATTAACGTACAAACTGCCAAACGTGGCTTGCATGGTGCTGAAAACATCGTCAACCGGCACCCCCAAACTCATCGCCTTTTCTCGGTTTAAGTCCAAGCGGTATTGCGGGGTATTAACCTGAAAGGTGGTTGTCACGCCTTGCAACTCTGGACGCTTGTTCGCAGCCTCCACTAAAGTCTGAGCCATTTCATTAAGTGCTACTAAGTCACCATTACCACGGCTTTGTAAATATAGTTCAAAACCCCCGGTGGAACTTAAACCAATAATTGGCGGCGGGTTAAACGCGAGAATGGTACCGTCCAGAAGGTCCTCACCAATACCCGGCAAAGCAGCCGCCATAGCCGGGGCGCTCTGGGATGGATCCGGACGTTCTTCCCAGTCTTTAAGCATAATAAACGAGACCCCGGCGTTGGTTTTCAATGCCGATGCCAGAATATCAAAGCCCGAAAAAGTCATCACTGAGCGAACTTCCGGTGTGGCCAGCAGCCGCTTATTCATTTCGTCAGTCACTGCGGAGGTTCTTGCCAAAGAGGCCGCCGGCGGGGTGATATACGCTGACATAATATAGCCTTGGTCCTCTGAGGGAACCAAGCCTTTGGGCACCAAACCAAAAAACAGCACGATTAACCCAAGCAATCCTAGAAATAAGCCACCGGAAATAATCTTATGCTTTAACAGAAACTGCGTTACCGAGACGTAAAAATCCCGCAGCTTATCAAAGCCTCGATTAAAGCCGCCCATAAAGCCGCCCATAAAGCCGCCAGCCGGACCATGCGACTCGTCATGGGGCTTCAGCAACATGGCACACAATGCGGGGGTCAACGTCAGGGCGACGATGCCGGATAAGATCACCGAGACCGAAATGGACACTGCAAATTGCCGATACATTTCCCCGGTCAGGCCTTCCATAAAAATGACCGGCAGGAATACTGCGGTGAGCACCAACACAATGGCGATCAATGGACCAGCCACTTCTTCCATAGCTTGGCGCACCGCCGTGGGGGCATCGACTTTTTGCTCGGACATAATCCGCTCAACGTTTTCAATAACGATGATCGCGTCATCCACCACAATCCCGATGGCCAACACCAAGCCAAATAGCGTGAGCAGGTTTATAGAAAATCCCGCTAAATACAGTCCCGCGAAAGTACCAATAATAGATACCGGAATAGCCAGCAAGGGAATCAACGTAGCGCGCACGTTCTGCAAAAACAGAAACATGACCAACACCACCAATATCAAAGCCTCAACAAAGGTGGCAATAACCTCGTCGATGGAGTCCTGAACAAAAACCGTGGGGTCAAAAGAGATTTGTAAATTCACGCCATCGGGCAGTTTCTCTTTTGCCCGATTCATTACCTCCTCTGCCGCTTTGGCGGTATCCAAAGCATTGGCGCCGGGTTGCAGATACATGGCAATGGGAACCGCATCCTGGCCGTTGAATTTGCCACTAAAGCTGTAATCCTTCGCCCCAAGCTCCACTCGAGCGACATCACCCAAATGCAAAGCCGCACCGGAATCATCGGCCCGAAGAATAATTTGTTCGAACTGTTTGGCCGTCGCCAAACGGCCCTGAGTGGTAACCGCGTAGGTAAATGGCGCGGTTTCAGTTAACGGCTCAGCAGAAAAACTCCCCACGGCAAAGTTGGCATTTTGTTCACGAATAGCTTGGGCAACATCTGCCGGAGTGAGTCCATATTCAGCCATAATATCCGGCTTGAGCCACACTCGCATGGAGTAGTCTTTGGCACCAAATAAGCGCGCATCGCCGACGCCCGGCAGCCGCCGGAGTTCATCGAGAATATTCAGCAGTGCATAGTTACTTAAATAAATCGCATCGTAATCGGCAACATCTGAGGTCAACGCGTAGATCTGCAAAATATTCGTAGAACGTTTGCGAACCTGAATCCCTAAGCGGGTAACCGCTTCAGGCAAGCGGGCTTCTGCCACGGCCACCCGGTTGCTCACATTAATCGCCGCCTGATCGGGATCAATGCCGGTATCAAAGGTGACCGTAATCGAAACCGAGCCCGAGGCCGAAGCCTGGGTGGTCATATACAGCATACCGTCAACGCCGTTAATCTCTTGCTCTAACGGTGCGGCAACGGTTTCAGCAATGGTCTCAGCATTAGCGCCAGAATAAGTCGCACTGACCACGATCTCGGGTGGCAAAAACTCTGGATACAAAGAAACCGGTAAGCGGCCAAGCGCTGTTGCGCCCCCGAGTAAAATAAGCAGCGAAATAACAATAGAGAGAACCGGCCGTTCAATAAAAAAGCGAACATTCATTACTTGGCCTCGCTCGCTGCATTATTTGGCTGGGACGGTTTGTCTTGTTGTTCTGTGTCATCACTTGTTGACGTTGGCTTCTGTTTGCCCTGTTCTTGTTTGTTTGATTTCTGCGCAACAGGCGCTTGTTGAGATTTGTTTTTTTCTTGCTCAGCAGCTTTCACTGGCATACCGGGCCGAACGCGACCCAAGCCCTCAACAATGATTCGGTCCCCTGCTTCTAGACCAGAAGTGACTATCATTCCCTGCTCGGATTTAAGGCCAAGACTAACGAGTGCCGTTTCTGCATTCCCTTCGTCATTGATTCGATAAACATAGCTACCTTGAGCATTTTGCATAATCGCCTGTTCTGGAATCGTCAGCGCATTAACACCTTCTATACCCTCAAGAAACACCCGAACAAACTGACCTGGCAACAAAGTTCCCTGGGGGTTAGGCAAGCTTGCGCGAAGCTGTACGGTCCCGGTCTGGCGGTCTACCGCACTCTCGGTGAAATTAATAGCGCCGGTATAACCGTGCTCTTCGCCCTGGCCGGACTCCACTCGCACTTTTCTGTTTTCGTCGTGAAAACGCAGCTCGTCCCGTTTTAACATGCTCCGAAAATTCAGCAACGCACTGTCTGGCATAGAAATATTGACCCAGATAGGATCGAGCTGAGTAATCCGTGTTAACAAGCTATTGCTTGGCCCCACCAACGAGCCCTCCGACACTTCTTCTCTACTGGTAATACCGCTGATTGGCGCTTTTACTTGGGTGTAATCGAGGTCAATTTGGGCAGATTTCACTTCCGCTTTTTGAAGTTGAACTGTAGCTTGTGCCGCTTCAAGGTCAGACAGTGCATCATCCCGCTCCCGGCGGCTGATGGCATCTCGCTTAATCAACTCACTCGCTCTATCCCAACGACGCTGAGCCGCCGAGAGTGCCGCATTGGCCTGGGCTAACTGGGCTTTTGCCCGCTCCAGGTCCACCCGGAAAGGCGCATCATCAATCTGAAAGAGCAGCTGATCCGCTTCTACTGAAGCTCCCTCTTTATATTCTCTACTGAGCAGAATCCCCTCAACCCTCGCTCTAACCTGAACCTCCTTCGAACCCTCGGCTCTACCGGGGTACTGAATCGCGATTGGCACAGAACGACGCGTCAAGGTCAGGGTTTTTACCGCCGTTGCCTCTGGTTTTGCTGGCCCTGATTCTTCACCACCACAGGCTTGCAGCAACAGCGCGCCGGCAACGATGATAAGGACGTTGAATGAGATATGAGATAAAAGACGGTGCATGAACAGGTCTCGCTGTGAAAGGCTTAGCTTTAGCCGACCACTTTACATACATACGTGCATGTATGTAAAGTGGTCGTATTATTATAAAAGGAATCTCGACCCAATGAGACGCTCCAAAGAAGACGCCGATGCCACCAGAACAAGTATTCTCAATGCCGCCGAGTGGTTGTTTAGTACCCAGGGCATCGCGAGCACACGTTTAATTGATGTCGCCAATCGTGCAGAGGTTACGCGGGGTGCAATTTACTGGCATTTTAAAAACAAAGAAGAAATCATTAATGCGATTATCGATCGATTGGTAACCCCCTCTGAGGCCGCAATAGAAACCTTCTTCAAAAGCGGTGAAACCAACCCCTCAGTCACGATTGAAACCCTCAGAGATATTGTTTTGCAGGGTTTGATTCGATTACGTACCGACTGCTCAGCCAAGCAAGGCACTCGATTGATATTGCGTTACAGCCTGTGTGCAGAAAGCAAAAGCGTTGCAAGCAAATTAGAGAATGAACGTGAAGCAGGCCTTAACCGTATTTACCGCTTTCTCGACATTGCCAAATCCCAAGGCTATCTGAGAAGCGACTATTCGGTAGAAGCAATGTCATTACATGTTCGCGCTCATATTACCGGGCTGTATCACCACTTCTTAAGCGATCCAGAAAAATACCCCAGCGATAACCATTTAAAAGAATCATTGGATATGCTTTTTTCTGGGCTATCTGTTCCCTCTGTCCCGTCCTGAAATAGGTTTACACAGGTGAACTCTAAAGCCGCTTCCCATCCGGAAGCGACGCCTTAAAGCCTGACCACCCATGTCAAAACGGGACATCGAATTAGCAACCCAGAAAATTTGCCAGAGGCTTAGCGCGGCAAACTAGCCAAGCTATTTAACGTACCAATACAAGCGTTTGCCGCTTCGATACCTTTAACGACAAAGTGCTCCCGGAAGAAGCCGGTATGATCGTCACTGTTATGGAAGTTATGGGGCGTCAGCACCACAGAAAACACGGGCGTCATTGTTTCAAGCTGCACTTGCATCAGGCCAGAGACCACCGCCTGAGCAACATATTCGTGACGATAAATTCCACTGTTTGTCACCAGGCCTGTCCCAACAATGGCGGCATATTTTCCTGTTTGCGCCAATAGCTTGGCATGCAGCGGAATTTCAAACGCGCCGGGCACTTCAAAACATTCAACGTTGTAATCAGTGCGAGTTGAAATCTCTTTCAGAAAAGCGTCTTTGCAGCGGTCAACAATATCTTTGTGCCAGCAGGCTTGGATAAAAGCAATGGTCTGTGTGTTGGAAGCAGTGGAGTTTGCCGATGTCATTTTTTCGTCCCAAATAAATAGATGCAGGGCAAAAAGATGAGCTCACAAACCGGAGGAGCTGGCAGTGCAGAGGCAAAACCAAGCGACCTGGGGCAGAATTCACTTTTCTCATAACCGGACTCTAACCGTCGGCTCCGGAATCGCACCAGATCTGCTGTCCTCGCTTAGCTATCGGTCAATAGCAAGCAAGCGCCCGCGGGCTACATGCAAAGCATGATTACCGCCGGTGGGGACTTTCACCCCGCCCTGAGAACCCCGATGCCGCTAAGCCGTGTTAACAAGCCGCCGATCTGGGGACGCGAATATTAGCAATGTGTAGCGCGTTTGTATATCCGCAGCTTGCATTACGCAGACCTGGCTATAAATGCCCAGGATTATGTAACTCTCGCTGATCAACAGGGGGCGGCGTCCACTGGTAAATCCAGGTTTCACTGACAGGCTGTCCATCAACCTCTAGCTGCAAACGAAGATTAATGGGTGCTTCACTATCTTTGGGCGGCACGACATCAAACATCGCCCGGTAACCACCAATATGATACTGGGGACGCAGCGAGGTTAACTCTATTTCTCCAGCCGAACTTTTCACTACCGGTTTAATATCAGCATCGTCGCCCATCATGGCAAAGCGACCACCAGAAAAATCTATCACAAAACGCTTGCTGTAATACTCTCGCTTCTTGCCCACCACACCACCAAGCCCAGTGAAGCTGTCTTCCACCTGCGCGAGGTTTTCGGCCTTCGGCAATTTACTCCCCCATGTCATTCGGTAGCTGTAGAGCAGCTCTTGACCAGCAGCTATGTCTTTAGCGGGCTTCCAAAAGGCGACAATATTATCGAAAGTTTCATCATCTGTGGGAATCTCTACAAGCTGAATCTCGCCCTTTCCCCAGTCACCTTTAGGCTCAATCCAAACTCCTGGGCGCTGCTCATAAAACACACCATCATCTTGGTAGTGGTCAAAATCCCGGTCACGTTGCAGCAACCCAAAGCCTTTGGGATTTACATCAGAATAGGCGTTAAAGCGCAATTGCCTAGGATTTACCAATGGCCGCCACAACCACTGACCTTGCCCGGTGTGCATGGCCAAGCCATCGCTATCGTGAATCTCCGGACGCCAATCCCAAGGGGTACGGCGGCTATTTTCACCAATCATATACATGCTGGTTAAAGGGGCAATTCCCAACCGCTCAATAGGCTTACGGGGATATATTGCCGCATCCACATCCATTACTGTGTTGTCGCCGGGACGAATTTCAAAGCGATAAGCCCCTGTCGCACTAGGCGAGTCCAGCATGGCGTAAACCACCGCCACATCACTGTTTTTAGCTGGGGTTTCCAACCAGAAATGGGTGAATACGGGAAATTCCTCAGGGCGATTCATTGCAGTATCGATGGCCAAGCCCCGGGCTGACATGCCGTATTGCATTTCACCGCCCACCGCTCGAAAGTAGCTGGCCCCTAAAAAAGCCACCACATCTCGTTGCCAATCGGTATGAAACTTAAAACGAAACCCGGCAAACCCTTGCTCTTTAGGCAATGTGTCACCATCTACACCAGATTCACCGTAATTGAACAAATCTGTTTGATAAGCAATTTCCTTAGCCTCACCATTCTCCAGCTGATAAATATGAATGGGACGCTTAAAAAATAAGCCTAAATGAAAAAGCTCACCACGAAACCGCCCCCCATCTTGCTTCCATAACGCGTGATCTGCATCAAATGCCAACTGTTGATACTCATCCCAGGTCAAATCCTGTAATGCTTTGGGCAAGGCCTTTTCATGGGCATCATATGGCTGGCCAGCCAAACTCTTTGCTTTACCTTTCAAGCTGGCGTAATCGAAGTTTTCTGCTGGCCCGAAAGTTTTCCCTGGCGCAGCACAAGCGCATATGCTGATACTCAGTAATACCAATACCACGCTTGATTTCCAAAATGGGGAATAACGCAATGGGGCTTCCTCCTTGAAATAACCGATAAGCTACCATTACCAACAAAATGGTAACGGGATGTTTTTGATCGTGATAACTGTACTGACCGGCAAGCTGGGATTAAGTTTGCAAAGATAATGACTGATGACGAAAACAAAGGGTGGCGCGGCGGCTAAAAACAGCTACAGTAAAAGAATTATTACGACAGTAGAGATAACAACAATGCGACTACAACATGAAATACTTGAGGAACTGCGGTTACTTGCTCAATTCAATCCTGATTCGACTCTGGAAGGGATAAAAGTCCACCACACCGCCGAAGCCAGTATGGTTGAAGCATCAGAACGTTTATATGCAAAGGGCATGGTTAGCCAGCCAGATGGGGGCTATCTCACCCTTAGAGGCCAAGAAGCAGTTCAGCACCTAGACAACGTACTCTCTCTTCTCGACTGCGCCATTGCCCACCACTAAAATCCCATAGTTCCAATTTTCGCCCCGGTTTATCGCATCGGGGCGGTGACACTTGCCTTATTCTAAGACCTGGTTATATTGCAACTTTCCACGCTGTTCTAAGCGGCGCTACAATCAAAGCTAAACGTAGCCTGCCTTACAGCAGTTTCTTTATATTTCTGCCCTATTTTAGCTAGCTGATGACACCCTATGTCCAAAAGACGCACCCCAACATCACCATCCAAAAACAAACGCGATAAATACGCCAATAAAATGGTGAGCGTTAGCCTTCCCAAGCGGCCGGGGCAGACCACATTAACTGCCGCACAAGTACACAGTTTTGGTCAGCAGCTAGCTCAACAACAGCAATGGTCTGCCGTGATCGTCTTAATGCGCCAGCTTATAAAACAGCTCCCCCAATATATGGACGGCTGGTACTTACTATTTGATGCCCTTAGGGAAGCTGGTGATTACCCTGAGATTGAACGAGCTGCCCGTCATTGCCTAGAGTTCAAACCCCGCAATATACCTGCTCTTCTATCTTTAGCATCAGCCCAGCGCATCCAGCAGAAACATGCGGAAGCCGTTTTAAGTATCGAAAAAGCCCTAAAGCTGGAACCCGGTAATGCCAGTGCGCTCAACCATCTTGGCGTCACCTTAAAAGAACAAGGGCACTTGGACGAGGCACTGGGGTACTTTAATCGCTGTATTCGCATTGCACCAAAATCAGGCCACGCCTACTGGAACCGAGCCGATTTGTTCAAAGATTGCAGCCAAAAAGACATTGACGAAATGGAAGCGGTGCTTGCCACAAGTCAATCCGAAAACAACAAGGTCCGTTTGCACTATGCCCTTGCAAAAGCCTATGAGTTCACCGGCCACCACCACAAACAGTTTCAACATATCGAGCAAGGCGCTACGATCAAGCGCCAACTTCTAAATTACGATCACCAAGCCGAACGTAAGCAGGTCCAGAGAATCATTGATATTTTTGATTCTACTAATGAGATAAACAAACCCCAAACTGGTCAACATCAACCAATTTTTATCTGCGGCTTACCCCGCTCAGGCACAACACTACTTGAGCAAATCATCTCCAGTCACCCCTTAGTGACCGCTGGCGATGAACTCAATGCCCTGCCCATGGCAACCGCCGAGCTATTACGAAGTAAGCAGATAAACAAGCCATTTCCGGAGTGGGCACAGCAATTAACAGAACAGGATTGGCAGTCTATAGGCCAACGCTATTTAGCCATGACACAAAGCTTACATATCAGCCCATTTTTCACTGATAAAAATCTACAAAATTACAAAGCCATTGGTTTAATTCAGCGTATCTTCCCGAAAGCAAAAATCATTTATTGTCAGCGGCAACCGATGGACAACCTTTGGGGTTGTTACCGCCAATATTTCGCCGACGGTTTACGTTTCAGCTATTCACAAATCGAACTGGCCGATACTTACCACGATGCAAACCGTTTGTACCAGCACTGGCATAAGCAAAATAAAGAGGGCCTATTACGACTACGCTACGAAGATTTGATAAAAGACCAAGAATCCGTCACCAAACAAGTGCTTGATTACCTAGGCCTACCTTGGGATGAGTGTTGCTTAGCGTTTTACGACAACCCTAGAGCAGTGCGCACGACCTCTGCCAGTCAAGTGCGTTCACCCTTGCACAGTATGGGTATTGGCAAATGGCAAATTTTTGCAGAACAATTAAGCCCCATGAGAGAACGCCTCAAAGAACTGGGAGAGCTTCACTAAACAAGGAGGATAAAGCCAAAATTCAATGACAAAGAAAATAATTCTCAAATAGGGTACAATAGCCGGTTCACATACAACAGGTTGCCCCTATGAGCCTCACCATCAAGAACAGTCAATCCAAGAAAAAGCCGCCCGCTGCACAAGTCTCCTCCGAGGCGATTGCCGATCAAACTGCTGCATTTTTAGCCTCCGGCGGAAAAATTGATCAAATAAACTCGGGAATAAGCGGTCAATACAGTACAACCGGCTCAAAGCAAATCTCTCTCGGCAAAAAACCTGCTCGCTAACAACGAGCTAGTTGAAACCAGCTCAAACATCTCTACAGTGAAGAAAGACAAGTGCCTCCATGAGTAATAATGACGTGCACATTTTTTAACGCTCTTTTAAAACGCATCATCTTCACTGTGAAGCTCCACTCTGACTACGTCCCCATCATCCCCTTCCAAAAAGACATTCACCACCATCGGCTGACAGCAAACCTGACAGTCCTCTATATACTGCTGCTCACCCTCTGAGCAATCCACGAGAAGTTGAATAGGCTCACCACAATAAGGGCAAAGTTGATCGACCGTTTCGAGTGCGTTCATTAATCAATACCTAAGCCATTGCTGCTGCCAAAGATAGAATTATATATTCAAGCTTGTATGCTATTTGCATTAGCGTGGCTGCTATAGGTCAGCGCGTCAAGGATGGCGCGAGCCCTCACCGTAGGGCAGAGCCTGGTGGATATCACTTCCAGAGGCCCATAAAAAAACCCGAGACTCAACTGAATCTCGGGTTTTTAATTAAAGCCTGGCGATGACCTACAATGATCAGAAGCATCGCTTCTGACCCTTCGGGCGCCTCCGCGATGCTGCGGCGTCCAAACCGGTTCCTACGGAACATCGCTTTGTCACATGGACCCGTTGTAGTGGCAGAAGTTAACCGCAATCCACAACCATCCCGAAGGGTGGCTGAACGTCTGCATCATTCAAGACGGGCCGAAGGCCGAGCAACGGTAGTTGCGAGTAAAATAAAACACCCCGTCCAGCGATGCTGAACGGGGTGTTTTATTTAGAAGCCTGGCGACCAATCGGCAGGAGCCGATTGGGGCGCTGTAGCGCAGCGCAAGCGGGGCAAAGCCCCGAGCGCCAAGGATGGCGCGAGCCCTCACCGTAGGGCAGAGCCTGGTGGATATCACTTCCAGAGGCCCATAAAAAAACCCGAGACTCAACTGAATCTCGGGTTTTTAATTAAAGCCTGGCGATGACCTACTCTCACATGGGGAAACCCCACACTACCATCGGCGATGACACGTTTCACTTCTGAGTTCGGGATGGGGTCAGGTGGTTCCGTGTCTCTATGGTCGCCAGGCAAACTGGCTTGAAGAGCGAAGCGATTCGAGCCATCCCGGACATGATCCGGGATCTCAGGAATCTTGGCACGGTCTCTTATGGATCCCCGCTTTCGCGGAAATGACGCGTTAAGAGAACGCCGTGTCACTCTTCAAATAGGGCGGTAAATAAGCTGATTAAACATGTTTTCTATAGTGCTTTGCAACAATCCAAACGTCATTGCAGTTTCTTGATTTTCTAATGATGACTAAACCACTTGATTATATGGTCAAGCCTCACGAGCAATTAGTACAGGTTAGCTCAACGCCTTACAACGCTTACACACCCTGCCTATCAACGTCCTGGTCTTGAACGGCTCTTTAGGGGAATCAAGTTCCCAGGGAGATCTAATCTTGGAAGAGGCTTCCCGCTTAGATGCTTTCAGCGGTTATCCCGTCCGAACGTAGCTACCGGGCAATGCATCTGGCGATACAACCCGAACACCAGAGGTTCGTCCACTTCGGTCCTCTCGTACTAGAAGCAGCTTTCCTCAAATCTCCAACGCCCACGGCAGATAGGGACCGAACTGTCTCACGACGTTCTGAACCCAGCTCGCGTACCACTTTAAATGGCGAACAGCCATACCCTTGGGACCGGCTTCAGCCCCAGGATGTGATGAGCCGACATCGAGGTGCCAAACACCGCCGTCGATGTGAACTCTTGGGCGGTATCAGCCTGTTATCCCCGGAGTACCTTTTATCCGTTGAGCGATGGCCCTTCCATACAGAACCACCGGATCACTATGACCTACTTTCGTATCTGCTCGACTTGTCAGTCTCGCAGTTAAGCGCGCTTGTGCCATTACACTAACCTGACGATTTCCGACCGTCATTAGCGCACCTTCGTGCTCCTCCGTTACTCTTTGGGAGGAGACCGCCCCAGTCAAACTACCCACCACACAATGTCCTCGATCCAGATAATGGACCTGAGTTAGAACCCCAATAGTACCAGGCTGGTATTTCAAGGTTGGCTCCACTGTAGCTAGCGCCACAGTTTCAAAGCCTCCCAGCTATCCTACACAAGTAATATCAGAGTCCACTGTGAAGCTATAGTAAAGGTTCACGGGGTCTTTCCGTCTAGCCGCGGGTATACGGCATCTTAACCGCAATTTCAATTTCACTGAGTCTCGGGTGGAGACAGCGTGGCCATCGTTACGCCATTCGTGCAGGTCGGAACTTACCCGACAAGGAATTTCGCTACCTTAGGACCGTTATAGTTACGGCCGCCGTTTACCGGGGCTTCGATCAAGAGCTTCGCCGAAGCTAACCCCATCAATTAACCTTCCGGCACCGGGCAGGCGTCACACCGTATACGTCCTCTTTCGAGTTTGCACAGTGCTATGTTTTTGATAAACAGTCGCAGCCACCTGGTCACTTCGACCGGCATCAGCTTAGGGAGCAAGTCCCATCACCAACGCCGGTGTACCTTCTCCCGAAGTTACGGTACCATTTTGCCTAGTTCCTTCACCCGAGTTCTCTCAAGCGCCTTGGTATTCTCTACCTGACCACCTGTGTCGGTTTGGGGTACGGTTTGTTATAACCTGAAGCTTAGAAGATTTTCTTGGAAGCATGGCATCGACGACTTCATCCAAAAGAGGACTCGTCATCACCTCTCAGCCTTAGGGAACCGGATTTGCCTAATCCCCCAGCCTACT